>JAFOIR010000410.1 GCA_017420625.1 Bacillota bacterium | reverse complement strand
GCTTGCAATGTCTTCGGAAAGAAGATGGTCAAAATGATCCCCTTCATTATCGGTATCGTTGCTGGTTATGTCCTGGCTGCCATCTTTACTGCCATCGGCTTCGCAGCGAATATCGACGCTCTGAAGATCATCGACTTCTCCAAGTTCGAGTCCATGACATGGGTTCCTGATTTCACCTTCCTGACTGCCTTCAAAGGCTTTGGTGATCTCACTCCTTCCTATATCGTTACCCTTCTGGCTGCCTATGCGCCTGTTTCCTTCGTTGTTTTCGCTGAGCACATTGCGGATCACAAGAACCTTTCCAGCATCATCGAGCGCGATCTGCTGAAAGAGCCCGGCCTGGATCGCACCCTGCTTGGCGACGGTATCGGTTCCTTCTGTGGTGCTTTCTTCGGCGGCTGCCCCAATACCACTTATGGTGAGTCCGTTGGCTGTGTCGCTATCTCCGGCAACGCTTCCATCATTACCATCTGGTACACGGCTGTTCTGGCTATCGTCATCAGCTTCTTTGGACCTTTCGCTACCTTCCTTTCCACGATCCCCAGCTGCGTCATGGGCGGTGTTTGCTTCGCTCTGTACGGATTCATCGCTGTCAGCGGTCTGAAAATGATCCAGAACGTTGACCTCAATGAGCATCCGAACATGTTCGTTGTATCCGTCATCCTGATCGCCGGTATCGGCGGTATGAGCCTGAACTTTGGTTCTGTTACCATCACGGAAGTCGCCTGCGCGCTGATCCTTGGTATCATCACCAACGTCGTTCTGAGAAAAAAGAAAGCATAAAAACAGAATATCGATATTTGTCTGACATGACAGGTAAATAAATGAAGGGGATGCAGTTCACTTTGCTGCATCCCCGTTTTATATTCATATGTTTCAGAGGGAAAAGTCCCGCCAAAAGCTCGCACAGGACCCGATTGGAACATATTCCTTCCACAGCTGCAACTCCACCCAGGAATTCCGATAAATCCTGGATAAGATATCAACCGGACGAGCAATCACATCCAGCGATTGGAAAGGATTCTCTGAGAGAAAAACCTCTCGCCCAGACGATTCTTCCGATTAATGAAATCTCTGGGCGAGATAATAGGTATTCATCCTTGCAAGCCCAGGATTTGGAAGAGATCTCTCGTTAAGTTGATCCGACACCCGGAAAATCCAAAAAGTCCTGGGTGGCGGGATGCGAAAACAAAGAATCCGCCCCAACGCCTTGGAGCGGATTCTTAATAACCTGTTTTTTGACCGGTATTTATTTATTTGCGACAGCTTTGTAATCCATTCCGAAGTTCTCCATTGCCTTGATGATCGGTCTCATGGACTCTCCAAGTTCACTCAAAGCATATTCTACACGGGGAGGAACCTCCGGATAAACTGTACGGGTAATGATTCCGTCTTCCTCCATGGAGCGGAGGCTTTCCGTCAGGACCTTCTGGCTGATTCCTTCCAGGTTCTTTCTGAGTTCATTGAAACGCCATGGACGGGCAAGGAGATTTCTTAAGATCAGTAGTTTCCATTTGCTGCCGATCAGCTGTACCGTCGTTGCCACGGGGCACTCCGGGAGTTCATCTTTTGTTTTCAATATCAGATTCCTTTGTTTTCCGGTGTGGTAAGCGCGGGTACAGAATATTTCTTTACACGATCGTCTTCGATGACACCGCTGTAGTTCATGCCGTAAGCAAAGTCATATTTGTGGCCGACAGAGTCGGTATAGCATTCCATGTCTCTCGGCGTATCTTCAAACTGACGCTCGACATCATCCATGTCCTTGGGCATCTGCATAGGAAGAAGAGCACTGGGCTCGTCAACACCGGCTACAATTCTGGCCAGCGCTTCGGAGGAACCGGAGAAGGTAACAAGAATACTGTCGACAGCGGGTTCAAACTCATGGAAGCAGAGCGGCTTGCCGGTGAACATCGCGACTACCGAAGGAACACCGAGTTCTTTTGCTGTAGCAGCAGCATCCAGGATCTGGTCGAGCTGTTCTTCATTGGTTGTCAGAGCGCTCTGACCAAAGTAGGAACGGTTTTCCTTGGTGCCATCCGGCAGCGTATCTCCTGCGATGGAGACCTTTCTCACGAACGGACCGTCTGCCGTATAAGGACGATACTGGCGGGTCAGAGGACGGAAAACGGTGTCTTCCGCCTGTGCTTTCTGTGCATCACTGGTAACAGTTTCGTTGCCGCTGAATCCCTGAGCCGACTTACGGCTGTCCTGCGGGCTGGAGTTGCCGGGATCTTTGGCCGGGATCAGAACCAGATCGATGCCTTTCAGCTCTTCCGCGGTAAGGCGGGTGACTTTCGTTCCTTCTACCTTATCGGTGACAACGTCGAAATATTTGCCTGCGATCTCCAGGCTGATCGGATAGGAAACAGCCTCATCGACCACTCTGCCGGGCTGGAAAGCAGTTACAAGATAATGCGGTGCTTCATACAGAGCCGGGATGTAAACCTTCAGGCGTTTATCCGCTTTTTTCACAGCGCCGTTTTCGTTCTTCAGCATAACGACCGCTTTGACCTGAGCATCCAGAGCCGCCTTCTGCTTGTCGGGAGAATTGACATCCGCAAAAGCAGCTTCTTCATCGAGGTAGGGGTTCTCGAAAAGTCCGGTCAGGAAATATCCCAGCAGCAGTCTTTGTGCAGACTGGGCAAAGGCTTTATCCATGACTTCCTTGCCGACCTTTTCGCAGCCAAAACGGTAAGCATCCATCAGCACATCGGGATTGGAGCAGCCACCCATCTGATCGACACCGGCCATGATCGCGATGAAAGCTCTCTCACCGGGTTCGACGTCCGGATCTTCGATATGGGCGCCCCATCCGCAGGAACGTCTTCCTTCTTTGATGCCTTCATTCAGAACCATCCAGTCGGTGCAGACGACGCCGTTGAATCCGTAACGTCCGCGCAGCAGCTGATTGATCTTGTAATCGGAGAAACCGGATCCGACGATGTCACCGAGAGAACCGTCTTCGGTATAGGCAGCGGAATAGCTGGACATGATCGCCTGAGCGGAACCGGTTTTGCCTTTCAGTTTGAAAGCGCCGTCAACGAAAGGAATCATCAGGGCTTCGAAATTGTTGTTGGGATAGACAGCATATTTTCCGCCGTCCACGTGGGCTTCACGGCCGCCTTCACAGGAACCTTCACCGGTCCAGTGCTTGGCCATGGCTGTCAGGGAATCCTTTCCCCATCCAAGGTCATTGCCGTTCTCGTCATAGGTGCTCTGCAGACCGTCACAGAAAGCTCGGACCATATCTCTGGAAAGAGCAGGATCTTCACCGAAGGTTCCATTGTTTCTGAACCAGCGGGGATCGGAAGAGATATCGACCTGCGGTGCCAGGAAGCAGGCTACGCCAAGATCTCTCAGTTCTCTGGACTGGCACTTGGCTGATTCCCAGGCAAGCTTTGGATCAAAGGTCGCCGCAAGACCGAGGTTGCCCGGCCAATCGGAAACACCCTGACCGTTTCTGGGATCGGAAGAGAAGTAGCAGGGAATACCAAATTCCTTTCCCTCAACGTATTTTTGCATATTGTTGGACCAGGCGATCTGAATATCGTCAGGAATACCGCCGCCTCCGGCAGAATTGAGGACGCTGCGCAGATGTTTGTCCAGGAAAGTTTTCTGTTCTTCATTCACTTCGGCCGTTACTTTGAACTGATGGGCAGAGAAGCACATCAGACCAGCCACTTGTTCGATCGAG
>JAFOIR010000409.1 GCA_017420625.1 Bacillota bacterium | reverse complement strand
TGTTAAGGAATCTGAAGGAAATGAATCCGAGAAAGATCAATCAGAAGAATCTAAGGAATCGACGGAAGGAAGCAGTGCCAAGGATTCATCTGAGAATTCATCCGAAGAAACTCAGTCCGAAGAATCTGCAGCAGCGACTGAAGGGAATAATACCGCAGAAGATTCTGAGAAAGAATCTGAAGGAAATGAATCCGAGAAAGATCAATCAGAAGAATCTAAGGAATCGGCGGAAGACAGCAATGCCGAGGATTCATCTATGGATACGACTGAAGGAACTGAGTCCGAAGAAGATTCTATAGCAGTTACTGAAGGAAACGATTCCGAAGGAAGCGTTCATAACGAAGATTCTCAAGTAGAAACGGAAGAAAGCAAGACTGAAGATCAAGACGAAAACAGCAAAACTGAAGAAAGCAATATTGAAGAGAACAGCGAAAACAGCAAGTCTGATGATAAGAATGTAGAAGGAAAAACTGAAGACAGCAATACCGAAGACAGCAAGACCGAAGACAGCAGTGCTGAGGAAAGCAAACCCGAAGAGATCGTCTATACTGCGGGAAGCCTGACTGCCACTGACGGCCGGACCTATGAAATAACGGTAACCTATGATGAGAAGGCAATGATCCCGGCAACAGCCGTGCTGGCTGTTTTCGAGATTACCAGCAGCGAAGCGGCCTATGAGAGCTATGCAGAAGAGACTATGGAAGCCGCCGGTCTGGAACCTGAAAACGTCAATATGATTCGTCTGTTCGATATTACGATCGTCAATCCGGAAACTGGCGAAGAGTATCAGCCTCAGAGTGAAGTGAATGTGGTGATCCGACTTCTGGACGAAGAAGTCCTGGAAGAAGATCTTTCTGTCGTTCACTTCGGAGAGACTCCGGAAGTAATGGAAACTACCGTCGTGGACGGTGATATTGCATTCGATACGGAAGGATTTTCTGTATACTCTGTCGTACAGGCACCTCCTCCAATGGTTCCGGAAGGAATCCCGGCAGAATCTATGACCGATCTGGTAAGTACATCCGCAGCAAAGGGATTTTATCTGTCGGTCTACCGTGATAATCAGGAACAGTATTTCTCCAGTACATTGAATGGTTCATCCGCATTTGTGGAGACCAAAGCCATCTCTTCTGCAGCGGTGTGGTTTCTGGAAGCAGCAGACAGCTCCGGCAACCGATTCTATATGGCCACCGATGTGAATGGCGTTCGGCAGTATGTCTACAATAAAAGCGGCAACCTGGCTGGTCTCAGTACCACCGAGAAGACTGTTTTTGATATCAGCGTCGCCACCAGCGGCCGATTCTATATCAAGATCGCTGATCAGAAAAAGTGGGTACAGCATTCCAACAGCGGTAACGGCATCCGCTTCTACACCGATAATAACAATGCGAACAATTGCCGGATCGCTATGACCTTTGCGGAATCTTTCGAGATCAATGAAGATCCGTATGGATTTGACGGCATGACCTATGGCCTGATGAACTACAGCAACAGCATTTACGGCGAAGGTCTGATGGCAGCTGCTGTGTCGAAAGGACTGGAAGCACGGTCAATGGCTGTCAGAATCTTCAGTACTGGTGACAGAGACACCTATTATGTTGCAAGAAACAGCAGCCTCACACAGTGGACTTTCCACTATGCGGGTAAAGACACGTATCAGCTCAGCAGCGGCGAGGGCGATGCCAGACAATATCTGACCCTCACCGGCGGCGTGCTGGGACTGGGGGGAAAAGAATCTGCTACCGCGTTTTCCGTGATCCCCGGTACCGATGAGTTTGCAGGCGCACTCAGGCTTGTCTGTGATGGCTATGCGGTTATCTTCAAAGACAATATTTTCAAAACAGATACAGACAAGGCCACGGACGCCAGAGAATATCTGAATCTGGTGGAACTGTCTGAACTTACCGATGAGGATTTCGTTATCTATTCGGCAGCCAAGGTAAGCGTCTCTGATGCAAGCCAGGTGACGAACGGATCCCGTGTTATCCTTTATACCAGAACCTGGGACGAGCAGAAGAAGAGATATTTCTTCTGGGCTGTGGACCACAACGGCGATCTGGTTCCCTGCAGTGAGAGCGGTGATGTGATCCAGTGGATCGGTACGAAACTGAACACTCTGCTCTGGAACGTTACCGAATATTATGACGAAGTTACCGGTGAGCCGAATTATTATTATGAATTGAAGAATCCCTATTCCGGGAACTTCATCGCCCCGCAGATCACGGATGGCAAAGTTCTTTCCAAGAGCCCCGTGGGCATCAATATGGATGGCCGCCGCTACGGACAGTACTACACCACCCTGATTGCCTGGGATGATCCTTATTATGCATATGCCGGTGTCAAAGCAGAAAACGGCAAGCTCGTTTCCTGTTCCTTCTCGGAAGCGGAAGACTTCTATTTCGCTCTCCTGCAGGATGCACCTCCGGCAGGTGAACTGATCGAAATACCGACCGTGGATCACACGCAGTACGGTATTACCATGAAACTGATCGACTTCGGCAACAACAATTCCAAACAGAACACTTTCCTGGGCAGCAGCAGCGGAGGTCTGAATGCACCCCCCACTCAGGGTCTGCTTTCCACTAATCTTGGCGAAGACGGATATCCCGTCGCGGCCAGCGGCTCACTGGGCCTTCTCTTTGCAGGTGCGCAGGAAGTCAATCATCTCTTTGCAGGCAGCACCTATCAGGGCAGTGCCTACTATGAATATGACAGCACCCAGAACTTCGCGAGCATTCGCCCTGACGGCAATTTCGTGGTATATAAAGAACTGGGTACCACTGACCTTAACGATAGAGCTTCCCTGAAGCATGGCCAGTTCTTCCCCTTCGATGATCTTGATCCCACCAAGTTTGCCTCGGTAAACAACGAAAATCTGTATACTGCTGAAATGACTCCGTTGGAGGACAGTGATCCGAGAAAATATGAACCGATGTATCTGATCTCCAAACCGAATTACTACTTCGGAGTAGAGATCGAAGCCTCCTTCGTCCAGACGCCTAACGGTTTGGATGCATGGGGCCACGATATCGTCTATGAATTTACTGGTGACGATGACTTCTGGCTGTATGTGGATGGTGAGCTGGTGATCGATCTGGGCGGTATTCACAGTGCTCTGCCCGGTACCGTAAACTTCAGCACTGGCGAAGTAAGCGTATATTCTACAAAAACTACCCTTCGGGAGATCTTCCGCAGCAACTATATAGCCCGTGGCCTTACCGAAAAAGAGATCAATGAAAAACTTGATGAGATCTTCGAACTGAAAGCCAGCGGCAACTATGTTTTCAAAGATTACTCTACGCATACCATGAGAATCTTCTTCATGGAGCGTGGTGCCGGAGCCTCCAACCTGCATATGCGCTTTAACCTGGCTTCTGTGAAACCCGGACAGATCCTGCTTTCAAAGGAAATCTCCGGTACAGAAAAAGCCGATTATGCACTGGCTGAGTATGCTTTCCAGATCTGGTACGAGGTCAGAGGCGAGAATGGCCAGTACGAATGGCGGCGCCTTGATCCGTACACGGATACTCAAAGCACGATTAATGTAGCTTATCTGAATTCCAATATTCCTACCCGCTATACGTCCTACTATGTTCCCGCAGGGGGCAATACAGGTTATGGCGATGTCTATCTCCTCTCTGCCGGCCAGACAGTGACGATCTCTCTGCCTGAAGATACGATCCGCTATCAGATCGTGGAGTGCGGTGTCAGTACCCAGGTCTATGATAACGTATATATCAACGATGTACAGGCAGCAGGCAGCGACAATGGCAGCGGCCGCAAAGATTTTGCGACCACTCCGGCTATGATCTCAGAGCGTGCACGCGTGACCTTCAATAATCATGTGAGCCCTGAAGCCAAGCGTACCCTCACCATCCAGAATCTTTTGTTCGATGCTGAGGACAAGTACGTGTCGGATGACCCCACCGGTTTTACTTTCCGTCTGTCTCTGGGCGGAGAGAACGAACAGAACCTGACGCCGGCGGGCATGCAGGAATACTACGTGAAAGACAGTACCGGTGCTTACTGCCGTTGGGATGCATCTGCGCAGCGGTTCGTCTCTATCGGAAAGTACAGTTTTGATGATCTGAGCACCGATGAGAAGAGAACGATCGTATACTACACTTCGATGAACGGTGCGATCTCCAAGATCCCGGGCGGGTACAGTATAGAAGTGAGAGATCTGCTGGTAGGAACCCGGTTCAGGATCGAAGAAAAAGCTTCTGAGGTTCCCGCCGGTTACAGCTTCATCCGGTATGCCCGGGAAGCAGGTACTTATTTTACCGAAGCAGGAGAAGACGTGAACTACGGCATCATTCGCGACAATGCGAATCCGATCGTCGAAGTCCACAACCGCCGAGGTTTCGGTCTTACAGTCCAGGTGAGCTGGTCCGATGAAGCGTATATGTTAAGACACGGCGATGTCTATACCGCAGTTTATGCAGGCGGAAAGCTGATTGAGAATACTGTTCGTCTGGTAGCCCAGAATAAAGTCTACTATTATTGGGATGTTCTTCCGGAAGGAGCCGAGAGCCTGGATGATCTCATTGTCCGTGAGGTGAAGGTGAATGGAGAAAATGTCGAACCTATCGAAGAAGGCGGCATTCTGAGCGTAAGTGCACAGTCCAAAGAAGAGAATGCGGAAGCGATCTACGATTATTCCGTATCTTATATGGTAGGAACTCCCAGCGGAACCGCAGCCAACGTGAGAACTGATCTGATCAGCAACGACCGTTTTGGTGTCAGATTAGTCGTGGTCGATGAGAATGGCAAAGCCCTTCCAGGCGCTGTGTTCCATCTGGTTGATGCCGATGGTCGCGCAGTGGGCAGTGAACTTTATACTTCTGATGAGTATGGTCTGATTACTGTAGCATATATCCATGCAGGTTCCTGGTATTCCCTGGAGCAGGTCAAAGCGCCTGGCGGATATGTAGGCCTGGAGACGGTAGTGCAGTTCCGGACCGATATTGAAAGCGGAAAGCTGGAGATCATGGAAACGATCGCTGGCACCACGATCAGCCAGGGTGAAGACCAGATGGCTACGCTGGAAGTGAGGAATATTCCTTTTGAGCTGGCGATCCAGATCGTTGGACGCAATGTCAGCGACGCAACGAGCCCTCTTGCAAATGCGCACTTTGCCCTTCATCGCGAAGTCAGCGTGGATCAGGTCACGGCCATGGACTATGAGCCGATCGAAGGATTCGAGGATCTGGTTTCCGATGAAAATGGATATATCAGCGGCATCAGCAGCGCACTTCCGGCCGGAACCTATTATCTGAAACAGCTCAAGACTCAGGACAGTTTCCGAAAGATCACAACCCCCATCCGTTTCACGATCGATGAGATGGGCCGTGTGAACCTGACAGATCATGAAAATGCGGCCATGGATAAGGAAGCGACGGACAAACTGGTTCGTTACAGCATTATCATCGAGAACGTACAGGAACTGCCTGCCCCTACTGGTTATGAGACGGAAGAGCAGACCAGAAGCTCATGGGTTCTGCTTGCAGCAGGTCTAGCCCTGGCTCTGACCCTGATCATTCCCTGGTTACTCAGAAAGACACGTACGGACGAAGAATAATAAATAATTAGTCAGCACAAGCAGCCGGCCTTAAAAGGCCGGCTTTTTTTTATGCACTGAAAGCAGCGATTGTAAAAAATCAAATAATCTAATCAAATAACCCTTTTTGAGTTATTTTGTTGACGGAGCTGTTGATATTTTGTATGTTATAGTAGGACCATAAAACAAAAACAGAGACCGAACGAAAGAAAAAGACTAAAAAAAGGGAGAAACAAAAATGATCAACCTGAAAAAGACAACCGCAGTCATCCTTGCCGCCATCATGACCATGACCATGGGCATCACAGCTTTTGCTGATGAAAACAATGAATCCACTTCCAGCGGATCCGGCGAAGTGATCCGCATTCAGAAAGAACTTACCGCATACAATCCCGAAACGGTAGTCGTCAATGAACCCACTGCCACCTATACCTATGAGATCAAAGCAGGCCAGGCAGGAGCCGAACTGGAGGACGATAACGGAATCAAAGCAGCCACCAAAAAAGGCGTGAAAATAGAAGACGTAGTCTTAACCAGCCAGACCAGCGAAAAC
>JAFOIR010000408.1 GCA_017420625.1 Bacillota bacterium | reverse complement strand
CGGATCTATCAAGTGCAGAAGGAGTTCCCCTGCACCTTCATCCGGGGAAACCGGGAAGAATACATGCTGGACTACCGGGACGGCAAGAAGGAAAAATGGGAATACGGTTCCGGCACCGGAAACCTTCTCTACACCTATGAAGCCCTTCGTCCGGCTGATTTCGCTTTCTTTGAAACGATGACAGACCGGAAAGCGGTGAAGATCGAAGGCCTGAAGATTGCTGTGAATATCACTGAAGATGGCGGCGATCATGAAAGATGTCCCATGGCGTTTTTCATCATCTCGCCGATGAACGCCTGCTCTTCCGGCGTAAAGGTATAGCGGAAGAATCCGGAAATGAATTTAACGCCGCTCTCCATGATCTCGGCTTTCACATCATCCGGGAGATTTGCCGCGGCCTCGCTCATGCCACCAGCGTTCATCATCTTCTGCATCTCGGCAAAGAGCTGCTGAATACCGGCCTGTCCGCGGATATCGGCTTCCTGCCATGGTGTATAGGCCGTGCCGGATCCTGCCAGCACCGGCTCATAGGCTTTGACTCTCTCCAGGAACTCATCAAAGTCTCTTTCCTTCGTCCATCCGTTTTCAGCAACAGCTTCCAGACGTGGGAAGATCTGCTTTTCCAGCGTCACCGCATCCGGCACGCGCTCTGCCCAGAGCGGTGCTTCAATGCCGATGACCTGCTCTTCCGGGATCTCATAGTTCCAGTCGACGTTCGGATCCATCAGCAGACAGGCTTTCATGCTGACCATTGCATGCGGATAGTCAAGGTACAGACACGGATTGTTCGAGAAGATGAATTTCTGTCCCCGTGCTACATGCGGATAGGAATAGGGCTTGCCCATCTCCGCCCAGTACTGGCAGATCGGCGCTTCCACTGCTGGCTCTGTCTCTTCAAGTTCTTCCGGTGCAGTCCAGGTGTCCGCTCCCAGACGGCCGGATTTCAGGATCTCATTCCAGCCGATCGCGGTTTTTCCTTTCTTCGCCAGATAACTAACCAGCTGCTCGGTAAAGTAAGCCTGCAGGCCTTCTTCATCGACAAGACCTTTTTCCCTGATGAGCGCCTGGCATTTTTCGCATTTCTTCCATTCGCTCTTCGGCGCTTCGTCGCCGCCCAGATGGAAGTAAGGTGCCGGGAACAGGTCGATCACTTCATCCAGCAGATCATAGAGGAACTCATAGACGGCCGGGTCTGCTCCGCAGAGAATATGCGGATAGATTCCGCCGACCCGCTTTACTTCACTCTTTTCACCATCGCAGGAAAGTTCCGGATAGGCTGCGGTGATCGCACTCGTATGGCCGGGCAGATCGATCTCCGGCACCACCATGATGTGCTTCTTGGCGGCATAGGCGACGACTTCACGGATTTCCTCCTGGGTATAATAGCCGCCATATTTGGTTCCATCGTCTTCGATCCACCAGGATCCGATCTCATTCAGCTTCGGGAACCGTTTGCTTTCGATCCGGAAGCCCTGATCATCGCTAAGATGCCAGTGGAACCGGTTCATTTTGAGTTCGGCCATCCGGTCCAGCAGTTTTTTCACTTCCTCCACTGGGAAGAAATGACGGGAAACATCGAGCATCAGGCCCCTCCAGCCGTATCTCGGAGCATCCTCGATGAGGCAGCAGGTGAGCTTTCCTTCGCTCTCATTAATCAGCTTCCTTAATGTAACGAGTCCGTAATACTGTCCGGCACTGTCTGATGAGGTGAGTGCGATGCCGCCCTCGTCGATCTGAAGGCGGTAACCTTCCGCAGGAACCGCTTCATCAGAGAAGAACGTGAGTACGGCCTCTTCCCCGGCAGCCTGAAGCGAAAACTCGTCCGGCTGATCACAGGTTCCCTGATAGGTCAGGGGAAGCGTTACAATGAGTGCGCCTTCTCCGATACGGATCCGGCCGTTGATCTTCGGGATCAGATTCATGGTTTTCCTCCTCCTTTTGGGCATGCTTTAGCGCAAAGCGTTGATATTTTCCATTGTCAGTGTAACATAGGTCATTTCGATCAGGTTCTGCTCCGGGATGTAGGCATCCACGTAGTGCTGGAAAGCATCATAGGTCAGCGGCTCCGGATCCTTTGAATAATCATGGTTGGGCTTATAGATATAGTAGATCACGCCGTCACCATCGACATCGTTTTCCGGTTTGTACTCGTTGTGGTTCGGATCAAGCGACTCGTCGACGGAACTTGCACTGAAGGCATACTGATAAGCCTGGACTTCCGCATCGTACCAGAAAACGGCATAAGGCCACAAACTGGATGGACCCTGATTGTGGCTGGCAAACTCCTGGACAATCTCCCCATGATAGAAAGAACAGTAGGCGCCGACCATGAACACATAGTCCGTCGCCTGCTGAGCGGCCGCATCCCAGGTATAGATACGGCTGTACTGGCCGGCCATGAAGGTGTTCGTGAATACAACGATCAGCTCATCGATCCCGTCGTCCGAGATATCCGCAACGGCAAAGGTGTTGTACTCTACATCGGCCACCGGGTCATCGGTAAATCCCTCCACAAACTCCGTGGGATGATCGTGGATATAGGTGAGGATATCGGCATAGGCCGCATGGGCTTTGACGTTCTCTTCCTGGATGTCAAGTCCGGAAGGGATCGATGTATTTTTACTTTCCTCTGTGCAGCCTTTCTCCGAACTTTCCTCGGCAAGTTTTTCTGATTCGATCGGTTCGATGCGGTTGTCTCGGTCCTCAGCTGCTTCCTGCTGCTCTTTTTGATTGATCCCGTTCGAGATCCATATACCCGCCCCGGCCCCCACGCCGATAGCTGCGATCAGCAGGATCACAATCAGTATCCAGATCTTGCCTTTCATGTTTTCGATCCCTTTCCTTCTACCTGATCAAGCAGTGTTTTCTTAACTTTCTGGATGATCTCTTCTTTCTCTTCGTCCGTATAGGAATACATCATGGCGTTGCTGAGAACGAACCGCCCGACCTGAAACAGGAACGGAAGCGCCTCAGCCGGGAGGCTGACCGGAGCCTGTTTCTCTTT
>JAFOIR010000407.1 GCA_017420625.1 Bacillota bacterium | reverse complement strand
CACCGAAACAGATTCTGATGGAGACGGAATTCAAACCCTTCGAAGAAGCCATCCGGGCCGGAGCCAAAGCCCTTCTGACCACACATGTGCGCTATACGGATGTTGATCCCGAGAATCCGGCAACGCTTTCCAGAGTTATCATTACGGATCTTTTGAGAGACACCTACGGCTTTGACGGGATCGCAATGACGGACTGCCTGGAGATGGATGCCATCCGCGCGGCCTATGGCTGCGGAGAAGGTGCTGTTCGTGCGATCGAAGCGGGCAACGATATCCTGACGATTTCCCATACCTATGATGCGGTGAGTGAAGCGGCTGAAGCGATCTACAAGGCGATCGAATCCGGACGAATCAGTACCGAGAGGATCCGGGAATCCTTTGAAAGGATCATGAACCTGAAAAAGGAAATGGGGCTTTGTGAAGCACCGAACATCGATCCGATCCGGGCAGGGGAAATGGTAAATACCAGCGGAAGACTGTTCCTCAATCAGGAACTCATGGCGGAAGCGATGACGCTTCTGAAGGGCGACTTTGACCTGGATCCGGCGAAGGATGACTATGTTGTCGTTTCCTTTGACCAATCGGCTTCCAATAGGGCGGAAGATATGCGTCCGCTTTCCTTTGGCGACAATATGAAAGGGCTCTTTCAGAAAAAGGTCATCAATCTGTCGCTCAACGCGGAAGAGGATGAGGTAAACGAAGCGATCCGTCAGCTCGATGAATATATTTCCAATCGGGAAAAGACGACTGTCATGCTGGGACTTTATAATGCCCGATTCAGGAAAGGGCAGAAGGAAATCGTCCAGGCGATGCGTGAGCGAGCACAATCCGGAAAGATCGACGTCATAGCGGTTCTTCTTGGCGCTCCGTATGATTATGATCTGGTACGCTTCGCGTCCTGCGTCATTACGACCTATGAATATACGAGACTCTCGTTGGAAGCTCTGCTGGATGCCATGAAACATCATGACTTCCCGGGGAAATCCCCCTTCAGACTTTGATGAAAAACTATCATTTTTCTGTGAAATATGATACAATAAAAGGAACATAGCCGGGTGAACGTCTGGCTCGGCTGATAGGAGTGATCATGGACCCAAAAAAGAAAAAGAAGTTTCTGATCTGGTGGGTCGTACTGCTCGTCATTTTGTTGGTGGGGATCATTCTGACGCCATCCGTAAACAAATCCGAAACGATCCAGGAAGCCATGAAGGATGCCGTCCTTCATGAGACAAACAAGATCAGTTTCTTCGGAATGGAAGTCAACCCCTCGCTGGCATCCGAATGGATCGTTATCGGCGTCCTGCTGATCGGAGCGCTGCTGATCCGGATCTTCGCGATTCCGCGGTTTAAAGATGTTCCGGGAAAACTGCAGCTTCTGGTTGAGACACTGGTGGGATTCTTCACGGATCTGGCGAAGGAAAACAGCCCTCACCGCAACAAATTCCTCGGAGGCTATCTTCTGTTTGCCGGGGTCTACATTTTCTGCGGTACGATCTTTGAGCTGTTCGGCCTTCAATGGCTGACAGTGCACGGGCACAGCATCACACTGCCGGCGCCGCTCTCCGATATCAATGCGGCGATCGCACTGGGATGTCTGAGCTATGGGGTTATCATTTCCGGCGGTATCGCAGGAAACGGGATCAAGGGTGTCGGAAAAGCACTGAAAGACTTTTCTCTTCCCATCTCGATGAGCTTCCGACTCTTCGGTGCGCTTTTGTCCGGACTTCTGGTCACGGATCTGGTGTACTTTACGATGGGCTTAAGCTTTATCCTGCCGGTCCTGGTGGGTGTTCTGTTTACCCTGCTGCATGCCCTTATTCAAACGTATGTTCTGACTATGCTGACTTCGCTTTTCTATGGAGAAGTCAGTGAAAGAAAATCTAAACACGAGGTATCAGAAGCATGAAAACTGTATGCAAACGAATCCTGTTAGCGCTTGTTGTTACGATGTTGTTGACATTTACGGCCATGCCGGTACTGGCGGCAGATCAGCCAGCTCCCGGACAGCCTGGGCAGGAAGTCCAGGCAGATGCGACCGGAAGCAAAGCAATGGCAGCCGGTCTGGCGATCGGTCTGGCCGGCGGCTGCGGTGCGATCGCAATGGGTATCGCGATTGCCAAATCTTCTGACAGTATTGCCCGTCAGCCGGAAGCGGAAGGAAAGATCCGTACGAGTCTGATGCTTGGTCTTGTGTTTATCGAAACGGTGGCCATCTACGCATTGATCGTCGCTATTTTGATCGTATTTGTCCTTTAATTCAAGGAGGCAGGTATGCCATTAAATATTGATTTTCAACAGATCCTGCTGCATCTTTTCAATTTCGTGATCCTGGGCGGCGGTCTGTATTTCCTTCTCTATAAACCGGTAAGGAGCTTTATGGAGGAACGGGAAAAACGGATCAGCAGTCAGCTGGATGAAGCGAAGAAACAGAAAGAAGAAGCAGAAGCGCTGAAAGCAGATTATCAGAAACAGATGGCGGATGCCCATCAGCTGATCAAGGCTCACGAGCAGGAAGCCGAAGCCAGGATCGAGATGGAACGCCGAACGATCGAAAGAGATGCGAAGAAGCAGGCTGCTGAGTACCTCAAGACAGCACGGGCAGAAGCTGAGAAAGAACGCGAGCTGATGATGGAAGAGGCTAAGAAGGAAATCCGTCAGCTGGCTTCTGAAGCGACAGAAAAGCTCGTTCGCTCTTCGATCGGCAGTGTCTATGATGAATTCCTGGATTCTGTTTCGGCACCGGGTTCTTCCGGAGATGGGAGACAGGGATCATGAGTGAGTTTGGTGACCGCAAAGTCGTCCAGGCATTGATCCGATCAGCCCAACCGCCGTCCAGACAGCAAAGAGAACGGTTTGTTAAGTTTGTCGCCCACAACTACAGCGGTGAAATCCGACTGTCCTGGGATAAGGAAGAGTCCATCAAGGATGGCTTTATTCTGCAGGTCGGATCGGATCTGTATGACTGGAGTATGGAAGGCCGACTCCAGCAGATGAAAGAAGCGATCGAAAGCATCAGCGAGGAACCGGATATCCCGGTCACGACGCTGATTCGCGAGAAGATCGAGAACTTTCATCTGGAACCGATCCCGAGAGAAGTCGGACGTGTGCTGACCGTCGGAGACGGTATTGCCACCGTGGACGGTCTGTCCGGTGCCGAGTACGGAGAGATCCTGATCTTCGATAACGGGATCCGCGGAATGATCCAGGATCTTAAGAAGGATCATATCGGATGTGTGCTGTTTGGTGACGACGGACAGATTCTGGCCGGCAGCCGGGTATACCGTACCCATCGTCAGGCGGGTATTCCGGCCGGCTCAGGCTTTCTGGGCCGTGTCGTCAACGCCCTCGGTGCTCCGATCGATGATCAGGGACCCATCCGGGCAGACGACTATATGGCATTGGAAGTCCCGGCGCCTGGCATTATCGAGCGTCAGGCCGTCAATGAACCCATGGAGACAGGTCTTCTTTGCATCGATGCCATGTTCCCGATCGGTCGAGGTCAGAGAGAACTGATCATCGGCGACCGTCAGACCGGCAAGACGACGATCGCGCTGGATACGATCCTGAACCAGAAGGGGAACGGCGTTATCTGTATCTATGTGGCGATCGGACAGAAAAACAGCTCGGTCGCGCAGACGGTGAAGATCCTTGCGGAAAAGGGAATGATGGATCAGACGATCGTGGTGGTATCGTCCGCCAGCGATCCGGTACCGCTTCAATATATCGCGCCGTATTCCGGAACCGCTATGGGTGAATACTTCATGCATCAGGGAAAGGATGTCCTGATCGTATATGACGATCTTTCCAAACATGCTACGAGCTATCGGACGATCTCTCTCTTGCTGGGCCGTTCGCCTGGACGAGAAGCTTATCCGGGTGATATTTTCTATCTGCATTCAAGACTGCTGGAAAGATCCGCCCATCTGTCTCAGGAGCTGGGCGGCGGCTCAATGACCGCACTGCCGATCGTTGAAACACAGGCAGGCGATGTTTCCGCCTATATTCCCACCAACATTATTTCGATCACTGACGGACAGATCTTTCTGGAGAGCGACCTGTTCTTCGCAGGCCAGAGGCCGGCGGTCAATGTTGGTCTTTCCGTATCCCGTGTAGGCGGAAGCGCCCAGACAAAGGCGATGAAGTCTGCTACCGGTACGCTTCGTCTGGATCTTTCTCAGTATCGGGAGATGCAGGTCTTTACACAGTTCGACTCGGATCTTGATGATCTGACAAAATCTCAGCTCGCTTACGGACAGTCGCTTATGCAGCTGCTTCGTCAGCAGCAGCATTCTCCTCTCAAGATGGAAGAGCAGGTCGTGGTTCTGGTATGCGCGCTGGCGCATAAACTGCAGAATTATCCTCTGACCGAGATGGATGCCATCCGATCAAGACTGCTCTCGGGAATGAGAGACCGTTATCCCATGATCATGAATGAGATCTCTGAAGGATATAAACTCACACAGGAACTTCGGGAAGCGATCCTCTTAGCCTGTGATGAGATCATGAAAGAGTGATCCGATGGCCGGGACAAAAGAAATCAAGGATCGGATCAGCAGTGTGCGGGAGACCCAGCAGATCACGAACGCCATGTATCTGATTGCTTCCATGAAGATGCGCAAGGCGAAGCGGGAACTGGATGGAACCAGACCGTATTTCGATGCGATCAGCAAAGAAATCAAGAGGATCTTCCGGACAGCTGAAAAAGTCCGAAGCCAGTATTTTTATCAATCGGAAGAGGAATCCGAGAAAGAAGGAACGGATGGCCTGCTGGTCATTACAGCCGATAAGGGAATGGCCGGCGCCTATAATCAGAATGTGCTGAAAAAAGCAGAAGAAATACTGAAAAAGAATCCGGATACCAAACTTTTTGTCGTAGGTGAATTCGGACGTCAGTATTTCCTTCGGCGCAATATTCCGGTAGAGCAGAACTTCCTTTATACCGCGCAGAACCCGAATATGGCCCGCGCGAGGGAGATCTGCCTTGCTATGCTCACTCCTTACGAGGAAGGAGCGATTCAAAGGATCTTCATTCTCTATACGGATCTGAAAAACGGCATGGTCACTGAGCCTGTCTATACCAGACTGCTTCCGTTCAAACCTTCGACCTTCCGTACAACGACGGAAGAAAAGAAGGTCAGGACGCCGTTTGTCTTTATGCCTTCGATCGAAGCGGTACTGGACCGTCTGGTGCCAAGCTATGTTTCCGGCAATATCTACAGTGCGCTGGTCGACAGTTTCTGCTCAGAACAGCAGGCCAGGATGAGCGCAATGAAAGCCGCCGGAGACAATGCAGCCGAGATGCTGGATGAACTATCCATGGAATACAATCATATCCGTCAGGCAGGCATCACCCAGGAAATTACGGAACTGTCTGCGGGAAGCAGAAAAGGATCCTGATGGTAAAGGAACAGATATCATGAGCAAAGGTTATATCGAACAGATTTCGGGCCCGGTAGTGGACGTACGGTTCCTGCCTTCGCAGATGCCTCCGATCCGGGAAGCGCTGACAGTGGACGTGAAGCTTTCCGACGAGCGTCATGAAGTAAGGACCATGGAAGTGGCGCAGCATATCGGACAGGGCGTCGTACGGTGCATCATGCTGGCCGGCAGCGAAGGCATGGCCAGAGGAGATGAAGTTATCTCCACAGGCCATGGAATTCAGGTTCCTGTCGGAGAATGTACGCTCGGAAGAATGTTCAACCTGCTGGGTGTTCCGATCGATGGCGGTCCGGCCATCGAGGACAAGGCGGAACGCTGGAACATTCACCGCAAAGCGCCTTCATTTTCAGAACAGGCTCCGGCGGTGGAGATCCTGGAAACCGGTATCAAGGTCGTCGATCTTCTGGAGCCGTATCCTAGAGGCGGCAAGATCGGTCTGTTCGGCGGAGCCGGCGTAGGAAAGACCGTACTGATTCAGGAACTGATTCATAATATTGCCAAGGAACACGGCGGTTATTCGATCTTCACCGGTGTAGGAGAAAGAAGCCGTGAAGGCAACGATCTGTGGCACGAGATGAATGAAAGCGGCGTCGCTTCCAAGACGGCCATGGTCTTCGGTCAGATGAACGAGACGCCTGGCGTACGTATGCGGGTAGCGCTTTCAGGTCTGACGATGGCAGAATATTTCCGTGACCGTGCAGGACAGGATGTGCTGCTGTTTATCGATAATATCTTCCGTTTTGTACAGGCAGGTTCCGAGGTATCCACCCTTCTTGGGCGTATGCCTTCAGCCGTTGGCTATCAGCCTACCCTGGCTTCTGAGATGGGTGAACTGCAGGAGAGAATCACTTCAACAAAAGACGGCTCGATCACTTCGGTGCAGGCTGTCTATGTGCCCGCTGATGACCTGACAGACCCGGCACCGGCAACGACCTTTACGCATCTGGATGCGACAACGGTTCTTTCCCGTAAGATCGTTGAGCAGGGCATTTATCCGGCTGTCGATCCCCTCACATCGACCTCCCGTATTCTGGAGCCGGATATCGTGGGAGAGGAGCATTACCGGATCGCAAGAAGAGTTCAGGAGATCATTCAGAAATATACCGAACTGCAGGATATCATTGCTATCCTGGGTATGGAAGAACTTTCAGAAGCTGATCGTCTGCTGGTTTTCCGTGCAAGAAAGATTCAGCGTTTCCTGTCTCAGCCTTTCCATGTAGCGGAAAAATTTACCGGTGTACCGGGTGTTTATGTACCGCTGCCGGAAACGCTGCGCGGATTCAAAATGATCATCGAAGGTGATCTGGACGATGTTCCTGAAGCCGCTTTCTTCAACGTAGGTACGGTGGATGATGTCCTTGCCAAGGCTAAAGAACTGCAGAAGCAGCAGGAGATGGACAATCTGGCACTTGGTCCGGTCGATAAATCGAAGGTAGCGATACGATGAACAGTTTCCATATCAAGATCCTGGAAGCCGACGGTGTCTTCTACGAGGGGGAATGTGTTTCTCTGATCATTCCCTGTATTGACGGAATGCGCGGCATTCAGGCCAATCACATCAACATGATTTCCGTGATCGAACCGGGAGAGATGATCTACCGGATGCCGGATGGATCCGAGCAGAAAGCAGCGATCAACTACGGGATGATCAAGGTCGAGGATGGCGAAGTGCTCATCCTGGCTGAGGCCATAGAACGTCCGGAGGAGATCGATGAAGAAAGAATCAAGAGAAAAGAAATCGCAGCAAAAGAACAGATGCTGGAGGAACGCAGCATCAAAGAGTATAAACTGGCTCAGTGGGAGCTTGCCAAGACGGCAAACCGCCTGAGAGTCAAGAAAAGAAACAGGATTTAAGAAAGAAAAGCTTTAAAATCTTCGGGAAGAGGAGCGGTAACATCCAATTCCTCTTTGGTAAAAGGCTCTTTTGCCTGGATCTTCCAGGAATGGAGCATGGTTCTGGGCGCCGGCACCGGTGAGATGATTCCGGTGAACTCCTGATAAAGCTGGTCGCCAAGAAGCGGATGACCGAGGAATGCAAAGTGAGCCCGGATCTGATGCGTTCTTCCGGTAAGAAGATGGATCCGGACAAGACTGATCGTCTGAAGAGAGTCACCGCAGGGTATTTCGCAAACCGAAAGGACCTGGTATTCTGTGCGGGCACTCTTTCCGGAAGGATCGGGTTTCATCAATCGAAGAGGACGGCCGTTTTCTCCAAGCGGCGTATGTTCACGAGTCTCTGAAAGCGGCTGATCGATCAGGCCGCTTTTTTCAATTTCTCCAAGAACCAGCGCAAGGTAGATCCGGGAAAGAGACCCATCTGTCCGCTGCCTTTCCAGGATCGTGGCAGCGGGTGTATTTCTGGCAACAGCAATGAGCCCGGAGGTTTCCTTATCCAGCCGCCCGATCAGACGGATCGGTTCCGGATAGCGGGCAGCCAGATAGTTGACGAGGGTATCATCATAATGTCCGTGAGCCGGATGTACGGCCATACCCGATGGCTTATCCACCATCAGAAGGTCGCCCGATTCATAAAGGATGGACAAATTTCCGTCGCGGGGAACGACAGAAGGTCCTTCATCGGGAAGGATCAGGGTGATCTCATCTCCTTCACAGACAATTGTTTTCATGGTAAAAAGGGGCTCAGCAGTCTTACGCGCAGATGATGCGTGAAAGCCAAGAGCCCCTTTCAGGTTTAAAACATGCCGGATCTGGCCGGCGCTTAAGAAGCAGCGGTCTTTGAGGATCTGCCGGACAGACAGACCCTGATCGGCTGATGTAACGGTATAACGGATCACTTTTTCCATTTTATTTATAGTCGTGCAGGGTAGGATCTTCCGGATCCGGAACGATAGGAGCCGGGTCGATTTTTTTGCCTTTGGGATCGACGGTCAGTGTACCTTCCGTTTTTCCATGCCACATACCCCAGTAATTATGCGCGTAAAGCATCAGGGTAACGATCATCCAGGTGCCGCAGAAAACGACCAGAGACAGGCGAATGTTTTCGGACATCTGAGGAAAGACCAGCAGAAGAAGCAGGGTTCCGTCTGTGATGCCGGTGCCTACTTTTCCATACCATTTTGCTCCGCCGAACTTGATCCGTTTTTTGCGGATCGTCACAGCGCCTGCGATAGCCATAAAGGCTTCCTTGATAAACTCGATCGCGAACAGATACCAGAGCATGGGATAGCGGATGCCAAGACAGATGACCGCTGCGCCCTGAGTGAACTTGTCAGCAACAGGATCCAGCAGGATCCCCAGTTCAGAGACCTGATTGAAGGCCCTTGCAGCTTTGCCGTCAAGAAAATCGGAAAGAATGGAAAGGACCAGGCACAGAACAGCGCCGGTGTTATGGCCGGTCAGATACAGATAGATAAAGATCGGTATGAGTACAAAACGAAAATAAGTCAGTATATTGGGAATGTAGAACAGTTCCCTCTTCTTGAAACGAAGCATGGGGCTCCTTTCTATTACACAGGTAAAACAAAACGAACAGTACCATTTTATCAAACGAAAGGATGGTTTGCAAGAAACGAATTCTTAATTTACGGAAAATCGTTGCAACCTGCCCGTAAATTCGGTATCATAAAGTCCATAACTCCATATCTGATAAGGAGAAAACAGGATGAATATTCACTCTCATTTGCTGCCGGAAATGAAGCCAAAGGGAAAGAGCGGCGCCGTGGATGAATCTGCGGTCATGGATAATACGCTGTCCGGATCTTTTTTAAGCCGGAATCTGCCGGAGAATCTTACCTGGCTGCAGGATGCCGGGATGGGACTTTTTATCCACTGGTCGCTGGATGCACAGCTTGGATGCGTCATCAGTCATACGCTGGTCGGCGCAAGCGACGACTATGTGGAGAGGTTTTATATCGAACTTCCTAAGACCCTGGAAAAGGGCGAATGGGATTTTGACCATCTGGCGCATCTGGCCAGACTTTGCGGATTTCAGTATGCAGTTCTGACGACCAAGCATCATTCCGGCTTTTGCCTCTGGCCATCGAAGAGTACGGATTTTCATATCGGCAATACGGCGGAAGGAAAGGATCTGGTGGCGGAATATGCGGCCGCTTTCAGACGGCAGGGGATCAAGGTGGGGTTTTATTTCTCGCCGGAAGATTTCTGGTTTCTAAGAAAGATGGGTCTTCCGATCACCCGCAGCCCCAGGGAGCCATATCCGGAAGAGATCCATCAGGCTTACCGGCAGCACCTGAAAATTCAGATGGAAGAACTGATGGAGCATGGACCGGTGGACGTGCTGTTCTTCGACGGCGGTGAAAGCATGGTCGGGAAAGATGGCATCAGCCTGCAGCAGTACTGTATGCAGATTGCCTGGGATATCCGGCCGGAGGTGCTGATCACAAGAGGTGCGATTCCCACACCGGAGCAGCAGCTGCCGGGTGTCGGTGCCGATCAGGCATGGGAAGCCTGTATTACTCTTGGAACAGCCTGGCAGTATCAGCCAACGAACGAGATCTACAAGACCGGTGCACATGTGATCCGGCTGCTGGTAGATACCCGGGCGAAGGGCGGCGCACTGCTTTTGAATATCGGTCCGGATGCGCGGGGAATTCTGTGCCGTGAGCAGGAGAATATTCTAAGAGAACTGGCACTTTGGCATTTTATCAATGGAGAAGCCCTTCACTTTGTCAGGCCCTGGGTGCTGGTATCGGAGGAAGATCAGGAGCGGACGATCTATCTCTTAAAAAAGAAAGACGAAGACACCGTTTATGCAGTCATCTTCACAGAGGAGGAATGGGACCGCGGCCAGAGAAGAACGATTACGCTTCATTCAGTCCGAACAGGAGAGAAAACGACGGTCTCTTTACTGGGGCAGAGCGGAGAAGAGACGGAATACCGGCCTGATCTGGATGCGCATACGTATTTCCGGCAGGAAAAGGATCGTCTGATCATCGATGTGATGAATACCCAGCGGGTCTACTGCGGGATCCAGTGGAGAAATCCTCTGGTGCTGAAACTGACCGATGTGAGGCCGGCCTTCGTCCCGATGATGATCGAGCAGGGAGAAAGTACTGTTTCAGACGGGAAAGTCCTTCTGAAAGCCCATGTCCTTGATCTGGGAAGCTTTGATGAAGCGTTCCTTCACTTTGAATACCGTGTGTATCCGGGATTTGCCCTTTCCTCTTATGAAGAAGGATGGAAGGAAGCCGGAAAGATGCGTGTGACGGGTAAAGGCAGCTATGAGACGGTGCTGGAAAACCTGCCCGCCGGGGTGACCTATCAGTGGAAATGTATCCTGGAAAATGAGCAAAACCGGATGCAGACCGAGATGGCGCTCTTCTATTTGTGAGTTTACAATCCGCTCAAAAACGTTTATAATGGCAATATGTTCCCTTTAGGCCCATTAAGGAAAGGAGACAGCCGTGATTACCGTAACGATCCACCAGAAAGATCAGATCAGCAAAGTCCAGGCCGCTCAGGGCGAGCTTATGCTGGATATTCTTCAGCGCGAGCAGATTCCTGTGAGGACCCCATGCGGCGGAAGAGGTACCTGCCGTAAATGCCGAATCACCATGACGCAGACCAACCAGGTGACCGGTCAGATGGAGACCGTTCAGCACCGTGCCTGCACGACACAGGTGATGGAGGATTGTGATGTCTGGGTACCTGACTACAGCAGCGGATATGAATTCCACTATGAAGAGAAGACCAAATCTGCCAGGGAAGAAGTGTACCAGGCTGCTGTAGATATCGGAACGACGACGGTTGCTGTTCAGGTAGTTGACCAGGAAGGACTTGTTGCGCTTTCCGGGACGAAACTGAATGACCAGGAGATCTGCGGTGCGGATGTGATCAGCCGGATCAAGGCTTCTGGTGAAGGAAAACTGGAACAGCTGACTTCACTCATCCGTAAGGAAATTGCCGGTATGCTGAAAGGCTATCACTGTGAAACAGTGGTCGTCTGCGGCAACACGACGATGCTGCATCTGTTTCTTGGCGTTGATCCGTCCCCGATCGGTGTTTATCCCTTTACGCCGGTCTTTACCGAGACCAGGGAGGTCACCGGCGAGGAGGTTGGTCTGGATGCGGATAAGGTCGTGATTCTGCCGTCTGCCTCCGGTTATATCGGAGCCGATACCGTATGCGGTGTACTGGCCCAGGACCTTTCCAAGGAAAGCGGAACCCTTCTCATCGACCTTGGAACCAACGGAGAGATGGTACTGAGCTTCCGTGGGCAGATGTTTGCAGCGTCCACTGCGGCAGGTCCTTGTCTCGAGGGAGCTGAAATCGAATGTGGTATGGGCGGCACGCCCGGTGCGATCGCACATGTGCGCCTGGCGCCGCCTATGACAGGATATTTACGTCCTCTGATGGACGATTCTCCATTCCAGATGAAGATCATCGACGCAGAATTTGCAGAAGGCATCTGCGGAAGCGGACTGATCGACATCGTAGCCGTTCTTCTGGAACTGGGCGTGATGACAAAGGACGGGCAGTTTGTTCTGGAACAGCCGCCCGGACCGGCACGCACCGTTGCCCAGAGAATCCGGAATGGGAAATTATATCTGACAGATACCGTATACCTTTCAGAACAGGATATACGGAAGTTCCAGCTGGCCAAAGCAGCGATTCGGGCCGGTATTGAGACATTGCTGGAAGCAGCAGGAGCCCGGGCGGAAGATGTCGATGAGGTGCTGATTGCCGGTGGCCTCGGATATTTCCTTAGGACTGAATCCGCGGTGAGAGCTGGTCTTATTCCGGAGAATCTTTCCGAGGAGATGGAAGCAGTCGGCAATGCCGCGCTGGAAGGCGCGCTTAAGTGCCTCGATCCCGAAGTGCTGAAAGAAGCCGAACGGATCGCGAAGGCTATCCAGGTGATCGACCTTTCTGCTTTCAAGGGCTTTGAGAAACGCTGGATCGCATCGATGGACTTTTAATTCTATTGACTATATCAGGAGGCTTTCATGAGTAAAGACAATTCTCGTGCGAAAAAACGCCGCTTTGGCGACAGAAGGGACGCGACCCTGATCCGGGATCTCGACGGACTGCATTTCGTGATGAATATCATCTACGGAAATCGGACCAACAATGAAGCTTATATCTCTCAGAATATCGATCTGACCAGGATGAAGGAATATCTGGAGGAGATCAATTACGAAGGCATCGACTTCAAATATACTTTCTTCCACATCATTGTGGCGGCCATCTTAAAGACTGTCTATCTGCGTCCCAAGCTGAACCGTTTTATCGTCAATGAGAATATGTATCAGAGAAACGATGTGAGCGCAGCGTTCATCGTCAAGAAAGTCTTCAGTGACGAAGGCAGCGAAGGCCTGGCCTGGCTGGTTGCGAAGGAAGATGACAACCTGGAAAGCATCCACAACCGGATCCGTGACGTTGTCATGAGAGAACGCAAACATTCGGACGGCAGCGCCAATGGAACAGAAGCCACGATGGATCTTCTTGCTCAGAAACTGCCTCGTTTTATCAGCAAAACGGCTGTTCATTTTCTGATGTGGCTGGACAAACACGGATGGGTACCGCAGTCCATGATTTCGGATGATCCTAATCAGGCATCGGTCCTGATCTCCAATCTTGGATCGATCAAGATCAAATCCGGTTATCACCATCTGTCCAACTGGGGTACGACCTCCATGT
>JAFOIR010000406.1 GCA_017420625.1 Bacillota bacterium | reverse complement strand
CCTCTGTCAAATCTGGATGCCAAACTTCGTGTTCAGATGCGTATTGAGATCTCCCGTCTGCATGAGAGACTGAATGCGACCATTATCTACGTTACCCATGACCAGGTCGAAGCTATGACTCTTGGTACCCGTATCGTTGTTATGAAAGACGGACTGATGCAGCAGGTCGACTCTCCAGTTAAACTGTACAATGAGCCGCAGAATCTGTTTGTAGCCGGCTTCATCGGATCTCCTCAGATGAACTTTATCGATGCAGTTCCTCAGAAGGAAGGCAACAACATCTATCTGACGTTCCATGATCAGAAAGTTCTTCTGACCAACGAGAAGGCCAGAAAGGTCGTCGATGGCGGATACCTTGGACAGACCGTCGTAATGGGTATTCGTCCGGAAGACATTCACGAGACCGACATGGCGCTGCAGCAGTGGCCGGATGACACGATCGTTGCCGAAGTCAATGCTACCGAGCTTCTTGGCGCTGAGATGCATCTGTACATCAATATTGACGAAGTTGATCTGGTTGCGAAAGTCAGCCCGAGACTGCAGGTCAAGAATGGTGACAAGGTCAAACTGGCGCTGGATGCGAACCGCATTCATGTATTTGACAAAGAGACTGAGCTTACCATCACGAACTAATCATCTCCTATTCAAACGAAAGCCCCTCGCGTTTGCGGGGGGCTTTTTGCAAGGAGAAATATGGAAATATTCACAAAAAGTTTACGTAGAAGAAGTATTATGATAAAATATCTTTGTTAGTCTATTTGATAACTTCTTAGAACGGAGCAGCTATTTAAATGAGTCAGTTTCCAAATTATCAGAATAATTCAATGCAGCCTAATCAGCAGCAAGGACAGATTTACCAGCCTCAGCAGCAGTCGCAGAATCCCTACCAGAATCCTCAGGTTGTTCAGCCTTCTCCTCAGCCCTCCTATATGCCCCAGTATTCTTATCAGCCGGGCTATTATCCGCCTCCGGTCGTAAAACAGCCGAAAAAACGTGCTATCGGCATGTTTTTCCTAGGTCTAGGAATAGGGCTTTTCATTATGACGATCGTCCTTCTGGCGAACAGCCTGGTCAAACGAAGCGATGAACTGGAGCAGATCGCCAGGAAGGAAGGCGGTATCACCGAAGAAGAGGCAGAACAGCTTCTCAATAAAGTAGACCTTCTGATCAGAGGAATCGATGACCGTTACTATGAAAATGTTGAAAATGATGTCATGCTCGACGGAGCTTACCATGGAATAGTCAATTCGCTGGGAGACAAATATGCAGCCTACTACAATCAGGAAGAATATGCAGATTTTCTCGAAAGTTCACTGGGAAGCTATGTCGGGATCGGTGTAACGGTAAGCCTGGATGAAGAAGGCAGAGGTGCTCATGTTGAGGATGTCAATCCGAGCGGTGGAGCATACACAGCCGGTATCCAGGTAGGAGATATCATCATCGGGGCGGAAGATTTCGATTTTGCCGGTCTTTCGCTGGATGAGATCGTATCGCATATTCGAGGAGACGAAGGAACAAAAGTCAATGTCACGTACCTTCGGGATGGAGAGAAAAATACGGTTACGATTGAAAGAAAACGTCTGTCTACGATCACCTGCCGAAGCGGTATGCTGGAAGGAAATGTCGGCTATATCTGCCTGAGCGGATTTGAAGGAACGACAACAGGTCAGTTTAAGGAAGCCTTGGAAAACCTGAGAGCCCAGGGAATGACTGCTTTGGTACTGGACCTTCGCGACAATCCAGGCGGAAGAGTGGATGTCGTGACAGCGATCGCAGATGAACTGCTGCCGGATGGTCTTGTCATGTATATGGAAGACAAAGACGGCAACCGCGAAAGCTATTATTCGAGTGATGAGATTGGAGACTTTGACCTGCCTCTGGTAGTATTGGTCAATGGCAACTCTGCCAGTGCTTCTGAACTTCTCAGCGGTGCGATCCAGGCCAGAGGTGCCGGTATTCTGGTCGGAACAAGGACCTTTGGAAAGGGTATTGTTCAGACAACCGTTCCTTTCTTTGATATGACGGCTCTGAAGGTCACGACAGACAAGTATTTCCTGCCGGATGATCGTTGTATCCATGGAGAAGGTGTTGAGCCGGATTATGTGGTGGAACTGCCGGAAAATGAAACGCTCAATACACTTCGCGGGTTGGAACAGGTTCCGGATATTACCCGCGATACACAGCTCCAGAAAGCAATGGAGCTTCTGGGGCATCCTGTGAGTGTGACTCCGGAGGAGGGGGAGGCGCCATGACAGAGAAAACAAAAGAGATTCTTGAAACACTGGAGAAGACTTATCCTGAGGCACACTGTGAACTGAACTTTCTGACGCCGCTTCAGCTGATCACGGCAACGGTTTTGTCTGCGCAGACAACGGATAAACAGGTCAATAAAGTGACCGAAGTCATGTTTAAGGACCACCCGGACCTTGATTCCATGCTGAAGATGACCAGGGAAGAGATCATTGGCTATATCCGTTCTATCGGCTTTTTCAATTCAAAAGCAGATCACCTGTATCTGATGTGGCGGATGATCAAAGAAGAATATGGCGGTGAAGTTCCCCATACAATGGAAGAACTGACGAGGCTCCCTGGCGTAGGAAGAAAAACCGCCAATGTTGTGATGTCCAATGCTTTTGATATTCCGGCGATCGCAGTAGATACCCATGTTTTTCGGGTATCCAACCGTTTGGGGCTCGCTCATGCCAAAGATGTAACAGACACAGAAAAACAACTGATGGAAAACATTGATCAGGCTTTCTGGTCCAGAGCCCATCATCTGCTGATCTTCCACGGAAGATATTGCTGCAGTGCCAGAAAGCCGATGTGTGAAGCATGTCCAGTCAAAGATTTTTGTGAATATTGGTCACGGGAGGATTAAAAGATGCAGGATGAATTATTTCTTGAACAGATGGTTCGTCGTGGAACTGACAAAGAAGTCCTGATCAAACGGATCCTGATTGTCATCAGTGCCGTTTTGATTGCAGCGTTTCCCTATTTTGTGTCCTTATCGGCTGGATATCTGGTCGGGCCGGTTCTGATGGTAGCGATGGCACTTGCGGTTTGGATTCTATGGCGCAGGGTCTATCGTGAATATGAGTATGTTTTTACCGATGGAAGCCTGGATGTCGATGTGATCTATAATCGCTCGGGACGCAAGCATGTAGCGACGTTCGACGTAAAAAAGGCCAAACTGATCGCGCCTCTTGACGACGAAAAAAATAAAGCCCTGATTGAAGGGCAGTATCAGAAAGTGATCAATGCCGATTCCGGTCTGGCACCGGAAAGGTGTTATGTGTTGCTGGGAAACTTGAATAATCAGACCTGCAAGCTGATCTTTGAACCGAATGAAGAACTGATCACAGCAATCAAACAATATAATCGGAAAAATACGATCCTTCGTTCATAACATAGAAAGTGGGTTATAGAGAATGAAAAGTTCTGCTATAACCCACTTATTTTATTTTTTGACACCGGCATATCCGGTTTTTCGGACGATTTCCTGTCCCGCTTCCGATAAGATGAAATCAATCATCTTCTGAACATATGGATTGGTCTCATCTTTACGGGTAATCAGGCAGACATTG
>JAFOIR010000405.1 GCA_017420625.1 Bacillota bacterium | reverse complement strand
TTACAATATGACAGAAAAAATTAAAGAACTTTTGATCCGTGGGATCGATGCAGAGAAGCTCATGAATGAGCTTTCTCTGCATTTTGCTGAAGAACTGGAAGGTCCGCTGGAAGCTTCACCAAAGCTGAAAGCGTACATGGAGAGCTGTGACAATCTCAGAACATTCTTTGCAGCACAGGACGAAGACCTGTCATTTGAGGATCTGGATCTTCTGGATGATCTGAATGAGGATATTGACTATGAGCTGATGTATCAGTTCGATTTGGTTGAAGATGCCGTAAAGGACGATCTCCTGCACGGAAAACTTGCATCGGAAGTCCGCAGGGATATGCGAAAAGGCGGAATCGTCCCGATGCATCCGAATGAACCTTTTTCAGAAGATGAAGTGGAAGAGTACTATGTTGATGCCTTTCGTAGTTTTGATGAGGTAAGGGTTCGGATCTATGAAGGAATTCTGAATCTTTCGCCAAATGAATTTTTCCAGAAAGGAAAAGATGCCAGAGAGGCATTCCGCAGATCTCGCGGCCTTTCTATGGATGAACAGGACTTCAACCGGTATTATCTGGAAACATTCGATCAGGAACGCCTGAATGAAGTTTTTGCCCGGAAGATCTATGATTCGATTCATTTTCACAGCCGTTATGTACTGGAAAGTATTGACCCGGATGACGAGGATGAGATGAATTCATCCGTTGATCATGAGTGGGAGGATCAGGATTCGCTCACAGACTTTCTTTCGCAAAAAGGCGAAGAGGAAGACGGCGTACTGGTATCGGCCGGAGATCTGCATGCAGAAGATTTTACCTTCGTATATGAACTGCTCAGCGAATATAACGGACATCGGATTCTGCCATCAGACGATCCTATGACTGAACAGGCTTACTGGGAAACCTATGCAGACGAGTTTGCCGAAGTGCTTGGAGAATATATGATCATGCATCTGGAAGAAACGATCACATATTTCGATACCAAACGACCGGCTGATTATGGGACGCTGGCAAGACTCTATGGCTGGTCGCGTGAATCCAGAAAGAATCCGGAAGTGATCCTGTCCTCCAGCGAAAAGATCAGCTTCTTCCTTTCAGATCTGCAGGAAAGGGTCTGGGGAGACTTTCTGGAAGAAGAATTGATGCCGCTTTATCTCCTGGGAGAGAAAATCGCTCAGAAGTCAAAGGGTTGATACCGGGACTTGATTTTCCGGACAGAACCTGCTAAAATATATCGGACAATTTCATATGAGAGAGCGAGAATCGAGGTATTCCAATTGAAAAGATTATTAGCTATTCTTTTAACATTGGGGCTTCTTCTTTCTGCTGTACTGACCGGATGCACATCAGACGGCAAGAAAGATGAGACCTTGGAGAACGCTCCGAAACACACGGAAACAGAACCTGTATACGGCGGCCATCTGGTTTACGGTATGACACAGGATCTGGTAAGTCTTGACCCTCACGAAAGTACAGACGCAGGAACGAGAAGTGTGGTTTTCAATATCTATGAAGGACTGGTAAAACCATCCTCCAGCGGTGATCTGATTCCGGCTGTAGCCGGCAGTTTTGAGATCGATCCGTCTGGAATGGAGTATGTCTTTACGATCAGAGATGGCATCAAATTCCAGAACGGGCAGGAAGTTACCTTGAAAGATATTGAATATTCATTCAATCGTTATGCGGAGTTTTCGGGAGAAAACTCCGCTTTTGTTAAGGCTGTGAAAGAACTTTCCTTCCCCGATGAGAAGACGGTCAAAATTACACTTAACGAAGCGGATTCGGAGTTTTTGTCCCAGCTGACCTTTGCAATCATTCCGGATGGAAGTGATCCGGCCGAAAAGCCGATTGGAACCGGTCCTTTCATGGTCGTTGAATACAAAGCTGGTCAGTATCTGGACCTTTCCAAAAATCAGTACTATTGGCTGGAGAACGAACCTTACCTGGATACAGTCCGCTTCAAATTCATTGCGGACGTCAATACAGCTTTTACCGAACTGCAGGCAGGTACGATCGATGTTCTGAACTATCTGACCACAGCACAGGTTGAAGCGCTGAAAAAGGGCACAGGGGATGATTTCAGGATCGTTGAAGGCAACATGAATCTCGTTCATGCCATGTTCCTGAACAATCAGGCAGGACCGCTCAGCGACGTAAAGGTTCGTCAGGCGATCTGCTATGCTGTAGACCGGGATGCAATCAACAGCTTCCTGTTTGGCGGCAAGAGCATCATCATCGGATCGCATATGACACCGCAGCTTCCGACCTGGTACGAGCCTGAAGCAGCCAGCGTTTACACCTATGATGTCAAAGAGGCGAAAAAGCTGTTGGAAGAAGCTGGTTATCCAAACGGATTCGATCTGACGATCACTGTTCCCAGCAGCTACTCGCAGCATGTCGATACAGCGCAGATCATAGCAGACCAGCTTTCTCTGGTAGGGATCAACGCGACGATCAAACAGGTGGAATGGACCGTTTGGCTGTCCGACGTGTACAAAGGAAGGGATTATGAAGCGACCGTTATCGGCTTTGACGGAAAGCTGAATCCCAGCGATTGGATGGCAAAATACGGAACGACCGCTTCCAATAACCTGACGAATTATTCTGATCCGGAATATGATGAACTGCTCGAAAAGGCTTTGAAGGCTGTCGATACAGAGGAGAAAGCATCCTATTACAAACAGATGCAGATGAATCTGGCCAGAAATGCTGCTTCTGTCTATATTGAAGATCCGGCTGATTTTGTGGCTATGGACAGTCAGTTCGATGGATACGTATTCTATCCTACCGCTGCGTGGGATGTATCCAAGATCTATCAGATTAATAAATAAAACAAAGAAAGGAGATGACCGGCATGCAGACAATTGTCAAAAAATTATTCTCTCTCATACTGACTGTGCTGGTCATTTCTTTTTTGACGTTTGTAATCTTTTCCATCATACCGGGAAACGCTGCCCTGGCTAAGTTGGGGGTTGATGCAACAGCCGAGCAGATTGCTGCACTGGAAGAAAAACTGCAGCTGAACGATCCGCTTTTCATCCGTTATGGAAGGTGGCTTTTCGCTGCTGTACAGGGAGATTTCGGAGAATCGCTCCAGTATTCAGGTATGAGCGTTGCCGAACTTTTAGTGAGCAGATTGCCAGTTACATTGGTTCTGGCTGGTCTTTCTCTTTTGCTCATTCTTACTCTTTCTGTACCGATCGCACTTTTATGTGTCAAATTCAGAGATCGACTTCTGGACAGGATCATGACAGTGCTTGGTCAGGTGATGATGGCAGTGCCGGCTTTCTTTCTTGGTATTCTTATTACCTATATCTTCGGGCTTTTGCTGCATGCTTTCAGGCCAGGTGCCTATGAAGGACTGTCCGTTCAGTATCTGATTTTCCCAGCTCTTTCGATTGCGATTCCGAAAATTGCCATGACCGTTCGGTTTTTAAAGAGTTCCGTGCGGGGTGAACTGTCTCAGGATTATGTCCGTACTGCCCGGGCACATGGAGCAAGCGAGGATCAGGTACTGCAAAACCACGTACTGAAAAATGCACTGATTCCGGTGATCACCTTTGTTGCTTTGGTGATCGGAGAGATCCTGGCAGGCAGCATTGTAGCAGAACAGGTATTCAGTGTACCAGGTCTTGGAAGACTTTTGATCTCGTCGATCTCTGCCAGGGATTACCCGGTAGTTCAGGCAATCGTGATGTATATAACGACAGTAGTAGTCGCGCTCGATTTCCTGGTGGATCTTCTGTATCGTCTGGTTGATCCCAGACTGAGGAGAGGAGGCTGAGATGAAGAAAAGCTGGACTTTGACCCGTATCAGAGAATTCCTTCGGCTCAACCCCAAGATCCTTGTAGGGCTTATTCTGGTTTCGTTTTTTGCATTGACGGCAATTATCGGACAGCTCTGGACACCTTTTGTTCCAACCCGAATGGATGCTGCCAGTGTTTCACAGGCGCCAAGCCTGCAGCATCTGATGGGAACGGATAATTTCGGAAGAGATGTTCTGTCCCGTGTCATGAACGGAAGCGGTATTACCATTCTGGTTGCGCTGATCACTGTTTTGATCGGTGGAATCATCGGGACGATGATCGGTGCCCTGACGGGTTATTTCGGTGGCATTCTAGATGAGATCATCATGCGGATGAATGATATTCTTCTTTCATTCCCCAGTGTACTTATGGCGCTTCTGCTGATCAGTTTTCTTGGCCCTGGTACGATCAATGTGGTGCTGGCACTGGGAATCCTGTTTATTCCAAGTTTTGCCAGAATGGTACGCAGTGAGGTGATTCGTTACCGGGATCGTGACTTTGTCCGGAATGCTCGTCTGCAGGGAATCAAACCGCTGCGGATTATTCTGGTTCATATTCTTCCTAATGCACGTATCAGTATCCTGACCGCTGCTGCGATCGGCTTCAATAATGCTGTACTGGCAGAAGCCAGCATGAGTTATCTGGGACTAGGTGTACAGCCGCCTACACCATCACTGGGACGTATGCTGTTTGAAGCACAGAGTTTTCTTCTCAACTGTCCATGGTATGCGATCTTTCCTGGTGTGACGATTATTCTGATGATTTTAGGCGCTGCACTTTTGTCAGAAGGTTTTAAGGAAGTGGCCGGGGTATGAGCATGAATGAATTACTAAAAGTATGTCATTTGAGTGTCTCTTTTCCGGATGATGATCCGTATGATGGGATTGAGGAAAGAGATACCGTTATCCGGGATCTTTCGTTCTCAATGGAAAAAGGTGATATCCTCGGTGTCGTGGGAGAATCCGGCTCAGGTAAATCCATGACAGCGCTTTCTGTCATTCGCCTGCTGAAAAAAACTGCGCGTATCGACAGCGGTGAGATCCTTTTTCAAGGGAAAGATCTGTTTTCCCTGTCGGAAGAAGAGCTTTGTGATCTTCGCGGACTCGGTATTTCCATGATTTTTCAGGAACCGATGACTTCCCTGAATCCGGTTCTTCGGATTGAAGCGCAAGTAGCGGAAGCCATAAAGCTGCATGCACATATGAATTCTCATGATTCGCAGAATGGAAAATTGCTTAGTGCAGAAGAGGTTCATCAGAAAGTCATCCGTGTACTGACTGATGTCGGGCTCCCGGATCCTGAAGGCGTTTGCCGGATGTATCCGCATGAACTTTCAGGCGGCATGCGTCAGAGGGTCATGATTGCAGCTGCACTGATCACTGATCCGTCTCTGCTGATTGCAGATGAACCGACTACCGCACTGGATGTGCTTGTTCAGGAGCAGATCCTGGATCTTTTAAAAGAGATCCATGAACGAACCGGCGTCGCCATCTTGTTTATTTCACATGATCTTCATGTCATCAGACGTCTGTGCGACAGAGTACTGGTCATGTATCAGGGTCAGATCGTAGAAGAAGGAGAAGTCAAAGAGGTACTTGACCACCCGAAACATGAATATACAAAAACACTGGTGGCCAGGATTCCCAGCGTAACCACGATTCCTGGAAAAGATCCGGTCCTTCAGATGGACGACGTCACGATCTATTATCCGCCGCGCGGTGCCTCATCCGGTCTGTTTCGGAAGGCAAAACTGGAACCTTATGTCTATGGTGCCAGTCTCAAGCTATTCGAGAACGAGATCCTGGGTATCGTAGGAGGAAGCGGAAGCGGCAAGTCAACGATCGGAAAAGTTCTGACAGGGCTGCACGGGATCTATGATGGAACGATACAGCTTTTTGGGAAACCATTAACAGATGTGCTGAAAACAGATCAGAGACCTCAGATGATCTTTCAGGATCCATACAGTGCACTCAATCCGGCGCATACGATCGGATGGACGCTGATGGAAACATTGAGAAGCAAAGGCATCCGAACAAAAGAAGAGCAGCAGAAGATGGCACTTGAGATGCTGAAGGAGGTCGGACTGCCGGAGACGATCTTTGGAAGGTATCCAAGGGATCTGTCCGGAGGACAGAGACAGCGCTGCTGTATCGGACAGGCACTGCTGTATGATCCCAGGATCCTGATTGCTGATGAACCAGTATCCGCCTTGGATGTAACAGTTTCTTCTCAGGTCCTGGAGCTTCTGCTGAAACTTCAGAAAGAACGAAATATGTCCATGATCTTCGTTTCACATGATATGAATATCGTCCGAATGATCTGTCATCGGGTAATCGTATTGGAGCATGGAAGGATTGTGGAGGAAGGTTCAGCAGAGGAAATCTTCGAACATCCGAAGCACCCATATACTCAAAAGCTGATCCGGGCTGCCATGCTGGAATAATGGAAAAGTCTTTTCTTTCTTGAAGTACTGTGGTATAATAGTTTCACTTATTTTGATTTCAGGAGGAGCCTATGAAAAAGAAAGGAAGAGTTTTCAGGATTATTCTGAATATTCTGATTGGTCTTCTGGGCGCAGCATTTATCGCAGGTGCTTTCCTGTACGGGGATTGGCTGTTGGATCATATGAGAACACCGTCTCTTGTCAGTGATGCCGAAATGCCCCAGCAGTTTCTTTTCAGCAGCGTCTCCTGGTGGGAAGAAAATGAATTCCCCAGCCGTACACTTCAGGAAGAGAAGCCATGGCAGATCTCAGTCGAAGAGGCTGGTGCACAGTATGAGAGCTATCTGACGACACTTTCAGAAAGCAAACGAAAAGAGATTGAAGATCAGGCAGCCTATATGATGTCCCTGGAAGTTCAGAAAAAGCTGAAAAACCGGATCCATAATTCCGATCGATCTCTTACTGTGACAGATATTCATTCTATGACGCCTGCGATCGATTCAAACGGCAGGCTTGTCGTTATCTATTCTTTGACGGTGACCAGAACCACCTACGATGATGATGACAATGAGATAGAGACCAAACAGGATTTCGAAATCTATGGAAGACTGCCGGAAGAACCCTAAAAAATAAAAGAAGCTCAGAAAAACCTTTTCAGGCGATTCTGAGCTTTTTCATTTGGATTTGAATGTTTCAGAGAATTAACGAATGACGATCTTGTCATCTTCCAGTGACAGATGAATCTGATCGCCTTCTTTGACGGTGCCTTTCAGGAATTCCTCGGCGATCTCGTCTTCGATAAGGCGCTGGATCAGGCGGCGAAGCGGTCTTGCTCCGTACTGTTCATCGTAACCATGTTCAGCCAGATAATCTTTGACTTCTTCGCTGACTTCGACTGTCATGGACTGATCTTTTGCAGCCTTATAGATATCGACCAGCATCAGATCAACGATCTGACGAATCTGTTCACGGGTAAGCGGATCAAAGGTGATCACATCGTCTACACGATTCAGAAATTCCGGACGGAAAGTCTGTTTCAGTGCAGTTTGGATCCGAAGACTCATGGATGTCGGCGCAGACTGATTGAAGCCAAGAGAGGAGGCCTTGAAACTGGCGCCGGCGTTGGTCGTCATGATGATGATCGTATTTTCAAAATTGATGGTCCGGCCTTGTGAGTCGGTGAGTCTGCCGTCATCCAGAATCTGCAGGAGCATGTTGAAGACATCCGGGTGTGCTTTTTCGATTTCGTCAAGCAGAATGATCGAGAAGGGGCGGCGGCGGACTTTTTCCGTGAGCTGACCGCCTTCGTCATAACCGACGTATCCTGGAGGCGCACCGATCAGTTTGGAGACGGTGTGCTTCTCCATGTATTCGGACATATCAATTCGTACGATCGCATCTTCGGTACCAAACATCTCAATCGCCAGCTGTTTGGCAAGTTCGGTTTTTCCTACACCGGTAGGTCCTGCAAAAATAAAGGATGCTGGCTTACGTTCCTTGCGGAATCCGGAACGGTTGCGGCGGATAGCACGGGAAACAGCGCTGACGGCATTATCCTGACCGATCAGATGTTCATGAAGGTGATCTTCCAGATGGAGCAGTTTATCTGCTTCAGCCTTGGTAAGACGGCTGACCGGGATCTTTGTCCAGCTTTCAATGACATGAGCAATATCATCATAACTGAGAGGAATATGTGTACTCTTTTCACGGGTCGATTCGATTTCCTTGGAAAGCTTGAGTTCTTCCACTCGATAGCGGGCAGCAGCCTCGAAATCCTGGCTGGCAGCGGCTTCTTCCTTCTTCTGGGTAGTGATCTGAAGAGTTTTTTCCAGGTTCTGAAGATCAATCAGTCCGGTATTGTTCAGATTAACGCGGCTGCCGGCCTCATCGATCACGTCGATCGCCTTATCGGGAAGATATCGTTGGTGAATATAGCGCTGCGATAAGGAAACAGCATCTTCAATCACCTCATCTGAGATCCGTACATTGTGGTAATCCTCATAATGAGAGCGGATTCCCTTGAGAATAGCGACTGCTTCTTCACGAGTGGGTTCATCAACAATGATCGGTTGGAAACGACGTTCCAGGGCAGCATCTTTCTCAATATACCGACGATATTCATCGAGGGTCGTTGTACCTATGATCTGGATCGAACCATTTGCGAGGGCAGGTTTCAGAATATTGGCTGCATTCATTGAGTTCTGTGCATCTCCGGCACCGACCAGATTATGGATCTCATCAATGACGAGAATGACATTCTTGGCAGCTGTTACTTCGTTGATGATAGCTTTCATGCGTGCTTCAAACTGACCTCGGAACTGTGTGCCGGCAACCAGTCCGGTCATATCCAGCAGAACAACTTGTTTGTCACGCAGTTTGACAGGAACTTCACCGCGAGCAATCTTAAGAGCAAAACCCTCAGCGATGGCTGTCTTTCCTACACCAGGTTCACCGAGCAGCACCGGATTATTTTTGGTACGGCGGTTCAGTATCTGCATCAGGCGGTCAATTTCGTTTTCACGGCCGATGACACCATCGATTTCACCATCTTCGGCCTTGTCTGTCAGATTGGTACCGAATTTTGACAGGGTTTTCAAACGTTCATTGCGTTTCCGTCTTGCTTTAGCTTTTGCTTGTGCAGGATCTTCTTCCTGCGTCGATTTTTCATCCTGAGACGGAGCAGAGGCAGATGCGGAAGGAGACAAATCGTCTTCTCCGGGTTCATCCTCATCGTCTTCGCCCGGGTGGGTCGCTCCTTTCAGCATATTCAGAAACTGAGGCGGAATCATCTGTGAAAGACCTTCCAGTGATCCGTCTTCCTGCATCTGTTCCATCAGTTCGTTCATTTGTTTTCCGATATTATCCAGTTCTTCCTGATTGATACCACCGGGTCCCTGCATGAGATTGTGCAGAGGAATTCCCTGTTTTCTGGCACAGCTTAAGCACATGGCCAGTTGTTTGGGCTGGCCGTTTTCAAGTCTGTTGACAAAAAGAACAGCTGTATTTGTATGACAAATTTGACAAAGCATAGTATTACCTCCGGAAGATTTATTATAGAAAGCGGAAGAGAGAAAAGCAAGGGATTTATAAAAGATTCAAAAATTGTTCACAAATGAACTAATTCATGTAAAATGAATTATGGATCAATCAGTTTCCGCTTCCTTAAAACTTCCTGACTGTTCAGTTCACCGCCTGTCAGTACAATGTCTTTGCCGAATCGATCCATCAGTTTGGTAAGACTTTCGTCGAGCTTCGCCTTTTTTTCACTGCTGATCGAGTTTTTCTCATTTTCTTCCAAAGTTATCTGATAAGAAGGTTCCGTTGTAAAATGACTGGTGGAGATGCCTAAGAGTCGGACAGGCCTGATCAGCGGTGCCTGATGAAGAAGGCTTTCAGCTTCCCGATACAGATCAGCAGCAGAACATACAGGAGATGAAAGAGTATGGGACCTGGTATGCAGCGATAAGTCATTATATTTAATTTTGAGTGTAACAGTCTGCGCATAGAATCCCGGTTTTTTGAGATGAAGACTGACCGAGCGGGCCAGAAGTCTGAGTGTGCTTTTCATTTCTTCTTCATCGGTCATATCCCGCTGATAGGTTACTTCTTTGCCGATCGATTTGGCATCGCCTTCTCCAAGACGACTGACATGATCAGAACCGATGCCGCGGGCAGCAAGATAGAGATCATGGCCGTTCTCACCCAGCAGTGAAACCAATTTGTCTTCCTTCCATCCAAGAAGATCCCGGATCGTATGGATTCCATAGCCGGCAAGTTTGTCCGCTCCTTTTCCGCCCACTCCGGGCAGGACTCTTACCGGCCTGTCTGCCATGTATGTCTGAAAATGTTCCGGGTTTTCGAATACGAAAAACCCATTTGGCTTTTTTTCTTCACTGCCAAGTTTGGCGGTCATTTTGTTATATCCAATCCCGACAGAGCAGGTAAGTCCCGTCGTATTCAGTACCCGCTGCTTGATTTCATGACCGATATGGACAGGATCTCCAAACAAACGAGTCGATCCGGTGATGTCCAGATAGCCTTCATCGAGGGCAACAAACTCGATCTGATCGGTATAGGAGAGCAGGATCTCATGGACCTGGTCCGAGACCTCGTGATACCGGTGAAAGTGGCCATGCATATAGATGCCATTCGGACATAGGCGATAGGCTTCCTTGATACTCATTCCGCTTCGAACACCATAGGGTCTGGCTTCATATGAACAGGTCGATACAACTCCTCGTTCAGAAGGCAGGGCGCCGATGATCAGAGGTTTTCCTGCCAGGGAAGGATCATCATGTACTTCTACTGATGCATAGAATGCATCCATATCCATATGCAAAATGACCCGGCTCATATTGTCTGCCTCCTTTCAAAAACGGTAATGAAATTATAACACGAAAGTTCTTTACAAGGCTAGATAAAAGTGATATAATATCGTTTCGTGAAACGAACTGCGGCTGAGTATGCGGAAACTCCGACCCTACCTCAGCTGTCAGCAATTCTCATTATATTTTTTATGGAGGTTTTTACCATGACTAAAGAAAGAAAACAGGAAATCATCAAATCCTTCGGACGCACCGAGCAGGATACCGGATCTCCGGAAGTTCAGATCGCTCTTCTGACTGAGCGTATCAACCACCTGACCGAGCATCTGAAATCTCATCAGAAAGACCATCACAGCCGCCGCGGTATGTTAATGCTGATTGGTCGCCGCAGAGGTCTTCTGAACTATCTGAAGGCACAGGATATTGATGCTTACCGTGCTCTGATCGAAAAACTTGGAATCAGAAGATAAGACAAAAACCAAGTTGTAAATCTCTTGTGGAGGTTTACAACTTTTTGTCGTAAGAGACGGGATATGCCTGTCTATGTATGAACGTAACGATAAAAGGAGGATTATTCATGTCACAGATTTTTGAAATGGAGCTTGCCGGCCGCAAACTCCGTGCTGAAGTCGGAAAAGTGGCTGAGCAGGCCAGCGGAGCTGTCTGGCTTTCTTACGGGGATACCACCATCATATCCACTGCTACCCATTCCGAAAAGCCCAGAGAGGGAATCGATTTCGTCCCGCTCTCGGTCGATTATGAAGAAAAAATGTACTCCGTGGGCAAGATCCCCGGAGGTTTCCTGAAAAGAGAAGGACGTCCCAGCGAAAATGCAGTTCTGACTGCACGCTGCATCGATCGTCCCATGCGTCCTCTTTTCCCGAAGGATTACCGCAATGATGTTACGCTGGTCAACACGGTTCTTTCTGTTGATCAGGACTGCCAGCCTGAGATCCTTGCGATGCTGGGATCTTCTATCGCAGTTTCCATTTCCGATATCCCGTTCTATGGTCCGGTTGGCGCTGTTTCTGTCGGTCTGGTGGATGGTGAACTTGTCATCAACCCGACGAGCGCACAGAGAAAGGTCTCTGATCTGGATCTGACTGTTGCTTCTACCGCTGAGAAGGTCGTTATGATCGAAGCCGGTGCAAATGAAGTTCCGGAAGACAAAATGCTGGAAGCGATTTTCCTTGGCCATGAAGCCAACCAGAAGATCGTTGCCTTCATTAATGAAATCGTTGCAGCCTGCGGAAAAGCCAAACATGCATATGAAGAGCAGGTCGTTCCGGAAGAAGTCTTCGAAGCACTGAAGAAAGTATGCCCGCCGGAAGAGATGGAAAAGGCTGTTTTCACGGACGATAAGATGGTCCGTGACGAGCGCATCAGTAAGATCACTGCTGATTTTGAAGCCTATCTGGATACACTGCCGGAAGAAGACAAGGAAAGAATGCTTCCTTATGTCGGTGAAGGCGTATATCAATATCAGAAAAAGACCGTTCGTAAGATGATCAAGGTCGACGGCAAACGTCCTGACGGACGCCGTATGGATGAGATCCGTCCGCTGTCTGCAGAAGTCGATCTGCTGCCCAGAGTCCATGGATCCGGTCTGTTCAAGAGAGGACAGACTCAGGTTCTGAACATCGTCACCCTTGGCGCACTGTCCGATCGTCAGATTCTTGACAGCCTGGATGAAAACGTTGATTCCAAACGTTATATTCATCAGTATAACATGCCGTCCTATTCTGTCGGTGAGACCAAACCCAGCCGCAGCCCTGGACGTCGTGAGATCGGTCATGGTGCCCTGGCAGAACGTGCCCTGGTTCCGGTACTTCCTACTGAGGAAGATTTCCCATATGCAATTCGTTCCGTATCGGAAGTTCTTTCTTCCAACGGTTCTACTTCTCAGGGTTCCATCTGCGCCAGTTCTCTGGCTCTGATGGCCGCCGGCGTTCCGATTAAAAGCGCTGTTGCCGGTATCTCCTGCGGTCTTGTCACCGGTGAGACGGAAGATGATTTCGTCCTGCTGACTGATATTCAGGGTCTGGAAGACTTCTTCGGCGATATGGACTTCAAGGTAGCCGGTACTCACAAGGGTATTACCGCTATCCAGATGGACATCAAGGTCAAAGGCCTGACGCCTGCGATCATTCGCGGTGCCATTGCACGTACCAAAGAAGCCAGAACCTATATTCTGGACGAAGTCATGGCACCGGTCATCAGTGCACCGAGAGAGCATCTGTCTGAGTATGCTCCCAAGATCTACAACACCAAGATCAGCGTTTCCAAGATCGGTGAAGTGGTTGGTCCGAAAGGCAAGACCATCAACAAGATCATCGCTGAAACCGGCGTACAGATCGACATCGAAGAAGACGGTTCCGTCTATGTCCTTGGTACTGACGAGGCAATGTGCCTGAAGGCTATTCGCACCATCGAGACCATCGCCAAAGAGATCGAGATCGATGAAGTCTACAATGCGACCGTCGTTCGTCTGGCCAAATTCGGTGCGTTCGTTGAACTGCTTCCCGGCAAGGATGCACTGCTGCATCTTTCTGAGATCAGCTATGAATATGTGAAGGAAGTTGAAGACGTCCTTCATATTGGTGACGAGATCATGGTCAAAGTAATTGGCATCGATGATCAGGGCAAAGTCAAAGTTTCCAGAAAGGC
>JAFOIR010000404.1 GCA_017420625.1 Bacillota bacterium | reverse complement strand
TTCATACCGGAATGCTGAACGGTCAGACAGCTGTAGCTACGAACAAATTTCCGATGTGGGTATCGCAGGCTGATAAATATGTGGATGATGGAATCCTGTTTGGCAGATACCGTAAAGGACAGGTGACAAAATAGCTTTTGAGTTATATCAGCAAACGCAGAAAGGAACTATTATGAAGAAGGCAGAGTTATACAAAGCTTTTGAGGTCAAGTATGAGGAGCTGAAGGCTGCTCTAGCTGGGGATGACCTGGAGAGGATGAAAAAACTGACGCTGGAAGTTCACGCCATGGTGCATCCTGCGGAAGTTTCCAGCGCGTCAGAAAAAACCATCGCTGATTATGTACTGGATTATATGCTAGCCGGGAATCAGAACGTTCTGGTTCCCAGACAGATATGGGATACTGATTTGCATTATGCTGGAACAGATATGGTACCGCTTTGCTGGCAATTCTGGCACACCTACCGCATCGAGGATCTTGTCAGCAACATCCTGATGGCTGATCAGGATCAGATTTTTAACGATGAATGGCAAAAGATAATCGGCGCGACGATCACGGACACAGGCAACGCGCTGGAGCCGGATGAAGTAAAGGATTTCGGTGAGAAAATCAACGCAGAAGCACTGCGTGACTACATGATCACGGTGGGGAAAAATACCCGGACCATCCTTGAGAAGCTGACGCTGGAAGAGATTAAGTCTATGGTACCCGAAGAGTGGGTCATGAGGATCCTGGAAGTCGGCGGAATCACGACGGATTTCCGCTCTGTGTGGCTGCTAGTTTTCTGGGGAAGGCTGACCAGGGGCGGAATGATCCTGACTCCGATGACTTATCATCATATGATGCATCTTCCGGCTTGCATCGATCATTTGTCAATCATCGACTGATAAACGGAATGCTTATATTACAGAATCCTTAATAGTCAGAAATCTCGGAAAATAACAGAGGGAGGCGCTTCCTGTGAAGCGCCTCCCATTTGCGTTGACTCGAACCGTTACCGCTGTCTCTGCTCCAATTCCCGGTTAATCCTCTCCGCCAGCTTTTTCTGCCGGCGGTACGAGAAGACCGCAATGACCAGGGCTGTCAGGAGCATGGCGAGGATCGCCAGCAGCGCGGGAACCAGGCCCCTGTCTGTCGGGATCCAGCCGACCAGGAACGCAATCGCCAGCATCACGACGCAGCCGATCACCATGTGGATCGCGATCTGCATCGGGCGGCTCAGCTTTTCATTTGCGTAAATGATACTGGACAGACCAAAGCCAAGCCCGACTCCCAGGCTGCCCAGCGCCATCTTCGTGACCGTGTACCCGGATACTGCCCAGGCTCCGTCCCTGTTCAGATCCGTAATCAGGGCGCTGAGCAGGAAGAGAAACGAAGAGATGGCCACGGCTGTTTTCGTACGGTCTATCACAAATGCGGCATTTTCATTCTGCTTTTTCATCATAATCCCTCCTTATAAACCTAAATAACTCTTGAGATCAGGCAGGTATTTCCTGGAAACGTACTCGGAAAGGCCGTTTTTCATTTTCAGGAGCAGACTTCCCCCGAACCCCGCTTCCACGCTCCGGATGCAGGAAAGGTTCACGGCGCACGCCTTTGAAATCTGCAGGAAGCCGTCGCCCAGCTGATCCAGAAGCTCATACAGCCGCTTCCGGGACCTGTAGCTTTCCTGCTGTGTGTAAAGCTTTGTTTCGCCGTTTTCCACACGCACCATGCAAACGTCCTGCGGCGTGAGCAAAAGAGTCCGCCCGTTCTGTTCCGCCAGAACCGGACTGTTTTTTGCCTGCAAGAAATCCAGGGCCCTCTGGATTTCCGGCGTCAGCCGGTCCGTGTAAATGACCGCCCACGGGGTCGTATGTTCCGGCGCGATCTCGATCTTGACCTGCATAAGCTTTCTTCCTTCCTGTTGAGTGCACATCAACTGATTCGCGTACAGTATAACCGGATCATTGGTTTTTGTCCCCTGTTTTGCGCCAAGAGGGCGATTTTTGAAGGTGAAATGCAAAGACCGCCGGCTGAAACGGGCGTGGCCCTGAAGGTCACGCCCGTTTCAACTCCTGTCCGCCCTGCCGTCCTCAGAGAACGGAATGACCAGTTTTCCCTCCGCGAGCAGCTCCACCGCTTCCTGATGCAGTCCTGCATCCCAGTCGTTACCGGAAACGCGCCAGTTGCCGTCGCACTCCGGGGTAATGGCACTTCCCCAGTACATGGAACCGGAACCATCGATGACGCACAGCGCGTTACTCTGCGGCGCATAGTCTTCCAGCGCATTCCAGGTCACATCCAGCGCCTTTTCCACGATGTCATACGGATACAGCGTGCCGGTATATCTGAGAAGGGTATGGCTCGGATATTGGATAGAAAGTTGAAGGCAGCGGTGGATTCTACAGTGGATTGCTTCTCAGTAATCTCGGAATTTATATGAATGACCCTATCTTTGACTACATTTTTTTAAGATTATTCTTGAAAAAGATTTTTAATTCGATTAGCCTTTTCTTAGGACGTCCGAATCGTTCCTAAGAGGAGGCTTTTGGCTATGAATATAGAACAACTACACAGGCACATTTCTGAGAACACCGGGAATGAAAGCAATATATGTCAGATTTATGTCATTAAAGACAATGAGGTAGCACTTGATGATTGTTGGCATGGGTTCAAGACTCTAGATGCGATGAATGTCAATTCCGTGACGAAAGGTATTATGGCATTACTGGCAGGGATTGCTTTGGACAGGGGATATATCAAAAACCTGGATCAAAAGGTGATGGATTTCTTTCCTGATTATACTGTAAAACGTGGCGAGAAAACTATCTATGAAGTTACAATAAGGCATATGCTCACAATGACAGCCCCGTATAAGGGTAAGTCGGAGCCATGGAAGAAGGTATGTACTTCCACGGACTTTACGCTTGCAATCCTTGATTATCTTGGTGGCCGGAACGGAATTACCGGAGAATTCAGGTACGCAACACTTGGCATTCAGATTCTTGCGGGGATTATCGAGAGAGTAACGGGCAAAAAATGCATTGATTTTGCTAACAATAATCTGTTTGAACCACTTGAGCTTCCCAAGCGAATACCTCACGGAGACAGTTCTAAAGAGGATCAATTTGATTTCTTTATGAATAAGAAACCCAGAAAATATGAGTGGTATGCTGACCCACAGGGCGGTGTCACCGCAGGTTGGGGATTATGCATGTCGGCAAGAGACATGGCTGTGATAGGGGCGATGGTTTTAGGCAGTGGCCTATATAATGGGAAAAGAATTATCTCAGAAGAATATATAAAAGACATGCTGACACCGCATATTAAGCTTGGTGAGCGCTTTGGCTTCATGAACTATGGATACTTATGGTATAAGCCTTACGATGACAAAGATGTATATGCGGCGATTGGTGACAGCGGAAATATTATCTATGTAAACAAAGAGGAAAATGTATCGGTTGGAATGACAGGTACATTTAAGCCGAGAATCTTTGACAGAGTTGAATTTATTGAGCAAAAAGTATTGCCTTCACTTAATGAGTGATTGTCGATTATGTCGGAAGTTATGCGGACTAACGGTCATTGGTTGATGTGAACGAGTCGCCTACAAGGGTACGCAGTTTTCAGGTGATCTGCGTACCCTTTTTGCGTACCCCTCTGACAAAAAAGTGCGTACC
>JAFOIR010000403.1 GCA_017420625.1 Bacillota bacterium | reverse complement strand
GCTTCCTTTCACTATCCGATTTCCGGATACAAAGTAGGAAAGATGGTTGCCTCCGGTGAGGTAGACGGCGGTGTTCTGATCTGTGGGACAGGCGTAGGCATTTCTCTTGCGGCCAACAAGGTGGACGGCGTCCGCTGCTGTGTTTGCTCAGAGCCCTATTCCGCAAAGATGTCCAAGGAACACAACAATGCGAACATTATCGCTTTTGGTGCCAGGGTCATTGGGATCGAAACAGCGAAAATGATCGTCGATGCATGGCTCGGCGCCGAGTTTCAGGGCGGCCGGCACAAGACCCGCGTCGATATGATCATGGAGATTCAGGATACACAGGCCTTGAAAGCGGCTGAAGAATAATTACACATAAGGAGTACTTGTCATGAAAGATGATAAGAAGAAGATTCGCGTTGTAGTCATCGGCGGAGGTGCGGTTGCACAGGCCCGTCATCTGCCGGAGTATGCGACCAATCCGCGTGCGGAAGTAGCCGGGGTGCTGGATTTTAACCGGGAACGAGCCAAGGAACTGTGCGAGCGGTTCGGCGGTATTCCCTATACTTCCCTCGAAGGCGTGCTGGCCGATTCGGATGTCGATGCTGTCAGCGTCTGTACTCCTAATGCGACCCATGCAGAGTATACGATCCGCGCACTCAAAGCCGGCAAACATGTACTGGTCGAAAAGCCGATGGCGCAGGATCTTGCCGAAAGCCGGGCGATGATCGCTGCCAAGGAAGAGAGCGGAAAGATCATGATGCTTGGTCACAACCAGCGTCTGGTTAAAGCACATCAGAAAGCCAAAGAACTGCTGGATTCCGGTGCGATCGGTGATCTTCTTTTCTATCAGCTGAATTTCAAACACGTCGGTCCGGAGACCTGGAGTGTGGATAAAGGCGCAGGCACCTGGTTCTTCCAGAAATCCAAGGCCAAATTCGGTGTCATGGGTGACCTCGGCGCGCATAAGATCGACCTGATCCGCTACCTGACCGGCAGTGAGATCAAGAACGTTTTCGCCAACATGATGACCCTCGACAAGAAATATGCCGACGGCATCCCGATCGATCTGGAAGATAATGCAGTCTGCATGTTCAACATGGAAAACGGCCTGCCGGGCATCATGCACTTCTCCTGGACCAACTACGGCGGTGAGGACAACGGTTCCACGATCTACGGCACCAAAGGCGTCATGAAGATCTTCGGCGACTACAACGATGATATCGTACTGGAGATGCGGGATGGCGTGCAGGTCAAATACAGTGTAGGTGCCATCCAGACCAACCAGAACCAGACCAAGAGCGGCGTCATTGATGAGTTCATTGCAGCGATCACTGAAGGCCGTGAGCCGATCGTTACCGGCATCGACGGACACAATACCCTGGCCGTCATCGAAACAGCCGTCCGGAGCTCCGAACAGAAGCGCTGGCTGGATATTGAATACTAATCTCTCCAGTTGGCAGCTCCATTCCCAACTCCACGGCCGTTTCGTCTGTCATACGGACTATCTTTTTGACTTTTGACCGACTGTCGGTCAAAAGCCGGTATAATCATCCAGACGACCGACACCTCGTTAATCCTCGTCGACCCTCGTCGACCCTCGTCGACCCTCGTCGGTCAAAATGCTCAAAATCATCATAATGACCGACATGTCGGTCAAAATAGCTTGAAATGTCTTTTCGACCGACGACTGTCGGTCGAAATGCTCAAAATCAAAATAATGACCGACCCCTCGGTCGAAAACCTCAAAAACAGCCTATTTGACCAACAGCATTCGGTCAAATAGGCTGTTTGTTTCACTCTCGACCGAATTATTCGGTCAAAAAAAGAAAAAAACTACTGGCGACCGAAAAACCGGAAAGGCATTCGGTCGCCAGTGTAATTATTTGAGATTTTGACCGACGTGTCGGTCAGGATAGCTAAAAGCTTCATTTTGACCGACACATCGGGACACATCGGGATTCATCGGCCGCGGAATCGGTTCTCCAGCGGAACACATCGGGAGAAAAGAGACTTATTCTTTCCCCGGCATGCCGCCCTGGATGAAGCAGCGGATGTCATCACAGAGATTCTTGATGTTTTCTTCACCGATATAGATCATATGACCGGAGGGATAGCCTTTGAAGGTCACCCGATCCATGGGAAGTCCGGCGTGGGTCAGCGTATAGAAGATGTGGCCGCAGTCGGTCGCACCGTCGAACCAGCCGTTTGCAAAGAAGGTACGCATGCCTGGTGTACGGCACATTGCGTTTCTCAGCTGTTCGGCAGTGGTGCCCATCGTCTCTTCGCGGTTCCAGTCGCGGATGACGCCGGCGGAGGACACATACTGACGGTCGAGCTTCACCCCGAGTCTCGGCAGCAGATCACCGGTCAGCGCGCCATAGTAGTAAGCGCCGTAACGATCGGAAGAGGCATCGTCCCAAAGGCCGACTTTCTCTTCCACTTTCTGCGGGGTATAGAAGGGACGCGTGATTCGTCCGTCGAAGCGGGCGACGGCATATCCCTTGGCTTTGGCCACTTCCTGACGGAAGGTGGGGGAATCGATCTTCAGCGCACGTTCCTCCAGATATTCTCTGGAAACACCGGTATAGTACATCAGTTTTTTGATGATGCGCTCGCGTTCACGGCCCTGAAGGGCGTCACCCTGATAAAGAGCGAGGAGATAATCCTTGTCTGCGAAAGCCTTGGCCTCATAGACAAACTCTTCCAGACTCTGATCGGTGGGATGATTATGGTACCAGTTGACAGCCGCGTAGGTGGGGAAGCAGATCACGGCTGAGTCTACCGGGACTTCACGGCCGAAGTATTTGCCAACAGAAACCGTATTGCCGATCATCACGATGCCGTCAAAAGCGATGCCATAGCTGCGCTCTTTGCCGCGAGTCGATGCGATGCCGGCAGCGATGGCACTGCGGGTGCAGCCATAGCTTTCGCCAATCAGATATTTAGGGCTGAGCCAGCGATTGTGGCGATGCAGCCACTGCTCAACGAAGGTCAGGAATGCTTCTGCGTCCTGCTCGATGCCAAAGAACTCTTTTCCCTTCTCATCATCCAGGAGTGCACCATAGCCAGTCGCGACCGGATCCACCAGGACAATGTCTGCGATGTCGATCAGACAGTTGGGGTTGTCGATCACTTCGTAGGGAGGAAGTGCGGTGGGACGATCGGGTTCGCCGTACACGATGCGGCGGGTACCGAGAAAGCCGGCGTGAACATACATGGAAGAAGAACCGGGGCCGCCGTTGTAGCCGAAGATGACCGGACGGGATGCAGTATCCTTTACGTCCGAACGGATATAGGAATAGGAAAAGATCGTGGCGATCGGTTTGCCGTCGGAGGTATAGAAAACGGTATCCTCCGAAACGGTGCGATAGGGAATCGTCTTGCCGGCAAGCTTGATGCTGCCTTCGGATTCGAAACGGGCAGGTTTAAACTGATCAGCTTTGAAACATTCGGTTTTGTACATGAAAATACCTCCAGGGAATGATCTTGTTTCTATTATAATCCGGTAAATTGCCAGTGACAAGACAGGAACCTGCCAAATGGATCGTTTTGGGAGTGTACACAAAAGGCAGGATTGTGATACAATGGACACGAGTTCACAAGGAAAGAGGAAAACATCATGAATATTCTGATCCTGAACGGTTCACCCTCGGGAAAGAACAGCATCACGCTCTATACCATGCTGTATATTGAAAAATTCTTCCCGGAGCATGCTTATACAACGATCCACGTCGGCCAGCAGATCCGGTCGATCGAAAAGGACTTCACAAAGTCCCGGGAAGCGCTGATCGCTGCCGATCTGATCGTTTTCTGTTATCCGGTCTATACATTTCTTGTTCCGTCCCAGCTGCACCGCTTCATCGAGCTCATCAAGGAGCAGGGGATCGATCTACGCGGAAAATATGCAACGCAGATCTCTACCTCCAAACATTTCTATGATATGACAGCGCATCAGTTCATCGAGGACAACTGCCATGACCTGGGCCTTCACTATATCCGCGGCCTTTCTGCCGACATGGATGATCTGACAAAAGAAAAGGGGCAGAAAGAAGCACTGGATTTCTGGCGTTTTGTCCAGTGGAATATAGTGGAAAATCAGTCAGACGAGGCGAGTGAAGAAAAAACAGCTTCGCCGGCAGAAACGGATCTTTCTGGAAAGAATGGCCGCATCGCACTCATAACCGATGCCGAAGAAGGAAGCCCGCTCCGGGAGATGATCGAAGCATTTCAATCGGCCAGCCCTCGGAAAGTTGATATCGTGAATATCCGGGAGTTTCCTTTCCAGGGTGGGTGCCTTGGATGTTTTCACTGTGCGGCGGATGGAACCTGTATTTATAAGGATGGATTCGACCGGTTCCTGCGGGACAATATCCAGACGGCAGACGCCATCGTATATGCTTACACGGTGAAGGACCATTCGATGGGATCGCGGTTCAAGCTGTTTGATGACCGGCAGTTCTGCAACGGACACCGTACGGTGACCATGGGCAAACCGGTCGCTTATCTGGTGGAAGGCGATCTTTCCAAAGAACCGAACCTGATGACGCTGATGCATGCACGCGCCGAAGTGGGCGGGAATTTCCTTGCGGGCATTGCCGATGAGAAAGAAAAGATCGCAGCTCTGGCAAAGACACTGGAATATGCCATCGAAAATCAGTATCAGCCGCCGAAGGATTTTTTCGGAGTAGGTGGATTAAAAGTATTCCGGGATCTGATCTATCAGATGCAGGGTTTGATGCGGGAGGATCATCGTTTCTACAAGAAACACGGATTCTACGATTTTCCGCAGAAGAAGAAAGGCCGGATCGCCGCAATGTATCTGGTCGGTGCGATGATGAACAATCCGAAGATCATGAAGAAAATCGGAGGGAAAATGACCGAAGGCATGGTCATGCCCTATCAGAAAGTACTGAAAGATGCAGATAAGAAGGGAAAAAGATCATGAGAAAAGAGCTTTTCAATTCCAACTGGCAGGTATGGGAGGATAAGATTCCCTTTGAACTGGTTTCCGGCGTACCGCCATTTGCCTTAGAAGTCGATCTGCCGGATGATGCGATGTTTCGGGAGAAACAAAGTCCACAGAGTATCAATGGCGGAGCAACCGGCTATCTGGACGGGAGTGCTTATAAGTATCATAAATCTTTCTATGTACCAAAGGACTGGGCTGGCAATCCGATCCTGCTGCATTTCGAAGGTATTTACCGGCAGGCGACGATCTTTGTCAATGGGTCAGCGGTTGGAAGCAGCTTCTTCGGCTATAACGAAGTGACGGTTTCCATCTCGAATTATCTGAAATATGGTGAGGACAATGATATTTTGGTCGCCGTCAAATGCAGTGTGAAAAACAGTCGCTGGTACAGCGGTGCCGGAATCTATCGGGACGTCTGGCTGATTCATGGGAGACCGGTTCACATTGTTCCGGCCACGTTGAACCTCGTCACGCTTTCGACCAGCGAAGAAGGTGCGGCGGTGGAGATTTCCTGTGAAGCGGAAAACAGTTCCCTTATGGCGGGCACATTCGATCTGACACTGTCTGTCTCGCCGAAAGCTTCGGGAAAGGAAGAAAAGCCGGTATTCGAAAGAACTTTTCCGGTTCGTCTGGAAGCAGGAGAAAAACAGGCCCTTTCAAAGAAGATCTTTCTGGAAAATGCGCTGCTTTGGAGCAGTGAAACACCAAATTTATATACTGCCAGTGCCAGGATCGCAGCAGCATCGGTTGAAGAGAACGCCGCTGCGGATGAGGACAGCATCGTCACCGGTATCCGACTTCTGCAGGCGGATCGGGTTCACGGTCTTCTGATCAACGGAGAAAGCGTCAAGCTGCGCGGCGCCTGTGTACATCATGACAGCGGCCTTCTGGGTGCACGTGCCTATGACGGATATGAAAAGCGCAGGATCCGCCGTCTCAAAGAAGCCGGATTCAATGCGGTGCGCTCTGCGCATAATCATACATCCCAGGCCATGCTCAAAGCCTGTGATGAACTCGGTATGTACGTCATGGATGAACTCACGGATGTCTGGGATAAGGCCAAGTCGACCTATGATCAGTCCATCCATTTTGAAGCCTCCTGGCAGGAAGACGTCCGGATGATGGTGGAAGCAGACCGTTCTCATCCCTCGGTGATCCTGTATTCG
>JAFOIR010000402.1 GCA_017420625.1 Bacillota bacterium | reverse complement strand
GTCGGATTTGCAGAGGAACTGATCTTCCGAGGCTTCCTGTTCAAGGCCATGCTGAAGGACGGTAATGTGAAAGTAGCCGTCATCGTTTCCTCCATCACCTTCGGGATGGGGCATATTATAAATCTTTTTACCGGACATGAACTGATTGCCACCCTCACCCAGGTGGTTTTCGCGGTTGCCATGGGTTTTGTCTTTACGCTCGTGTTTTATAAGAGCGGGAGCCTTCTGCCCGGGATCCTGGCGCACAGCTTCATCGACGTAGCCTCTGTCTTCGCATCCGACGATGGCTCTCAGCTTGTGAATTTGATCGTACATATCGTGGTCATCGTCGTGTCTGTAGCATACTGCCTGTATCTGGGAAAGCGTGTAGAGACGCCGGCAATCAATCGGGCAGACACAAAAAAGGAGGTTCTTTCATGAAAAAATCATTCATTTGCGGAATGGCTTTAGGGGCATTTCTGGTATCGCTGATCCCGTACAGAGTTCAGAAAGATAAAGAGACCGGTGTGGTCGAGATCCGCAGTCTGTTGTGGGCATGGAGAAAGACCCCGCCGAAAGAGGGAGAGGAAAAGGGCAGCTATGCCTTTGCCATTCCTCCGTCAGGACTGGACGACGAAGAGGCAAAAGATAAAACTGAATATTGACCATTACATAGCCAGGAACTGACAAGTGATCAGTCCCTGGCTTTTTTCATTATCACCCGCAAATGCGGAGCTAACAAAGGAGGAAACACTTTATGGCATTTTTCAACAGTGCAGTCGGCGTACTGCAGAACTGTAAAACGGGAGAGGCAGTGAAAACTGCCTCGTACATAAGACAGTATCTCATGAAATTGCCGAGACGTTTCCCGGTATCATTGGTCATACTCAGTCAGTTAATACTGCGTACTTGATTTGAAAATCGGAGGTGGTATAATTAAACTACCTAATGAAAAAAATAGGATTCTGTTGCGAAGGAGCAGGCGATGAGTAATACAAAAGAGACTTATATGAGCTATGAGGAATATCTTGCCAACATCAAGAATGGCATTGTGACAAAGGATGGGAACTGTCCTGTCACACCGCTTCTTGTCATGCTGCAGGGCAGGTGGAAATCCCAGCTGATGTATGAGATGTGCATCTATGATACCGTGCGCTTCGGACAGTTGAAGAAGGATCTTCCCGGCATTACTAATACCATGCTGACAAAATCGCTGCGGGAACTGGAGGAGGACGGACTCATCCACAGGGAGCAGTTCAATGAGATCCCTCCCCATGTGGAGTACTCTCTGACCGAAATGGGAAGGGACCTTCTGCCGGTATTCTATTCCATCATGAACTGGGGCTTCAAACATGAGAAGGAGCTCTACGGTAATACGGAAGATAAATAAGGAGAAAGCGATGAGCCTGACGATCAAAGAAATCGAAGTAAAGAGCGTGATGACCAAATCCAATCTGCCGGTGGCGGATTTTTCAGTCAATCCTTATGTTGGATGCACGCATGGCTGCAAGTACTGCTATGCCTCCTTCATGAAGCGCTTCACCAATCATCCGGAGCCCTGGGGCGAATTCATCGACGTGAAATACTGGCCGAAGATCAAAAATCCTGAGAAGTATGCCGGAAAGGAAGCCTTTCTCGGTTCGGTCACCGACTGCTATCAGCCATGTGAAAAGAAGTACGGCAGAACGCGGGCTTTACTGGAGCAGCTGAAAGGAAGCGGCATCAGCATCAGCATCGCCACAAAATCCGATCTCGTTCTCAGAGATATCGACCTGATAAAAACGTTCCCGGAAGCGCGGGTTTCTTTCTCCATCAATACATTAGACGAAGCCTTCAGAAAAGAGATGGACAGGGGCGTCAGCATTGAACGCAGGCTGGAAGCCATGAAGCAGTTCTATGAGGCGGGAGTGCAGACCACCTGCTTCATTTCCCCGATCTTCCCCGGCATCACTGATCCCATAGAGATCATCGAGCGTGCCAAAGGCCAGTGCAACCTGGTGTGGCTGGAAAACCTGAACCTGCGCGGTGATTACGGCGCGAGGATCAGGGAGTGGATCCACGAAAATCACCCGGAGCTGGACGAACTCTATTACGAGATATACAACAAAAAGAGCCGGGATTATTGGACTGCGCTGGATCAGGAAATGCGTCAATACACGGAAAAGGAAAACATGCCATATCTGCGCGACAATGACCAGCACCGGTCCGCGTTTGGAGAGCCGCCCGTGGTAGTCAATTATTTCTACCATGAGGAAGTCAAAAAGTCCGCAAAGAAGGTAAAGGAATGAACAGGAAGCTGTCTGTCCGTGAAAAGGTATACGGATATGTGAAAAAGAAATACGACAGCGAACCGGAGTATCTTTGGAGGCGTTTTCCCGATTACGCCATCTTCCGCCATGAGGATAACCGCAAATGGTATGGAATCATCATGGATGTGCCGCGTGAGAAGCTCGGGATCTGCGGAGAAGCATCTTTCCATGACGGCATTGATGAAGATCAGGCTGCAGAAGCGGTATGAGCCGGATCAGTTTACGTTTGAACGATTGAAAGTGAAATACGGGATCTTTGCTGTCCGGGGGCCGAGAGGCGTTAAGGCGTTTTCCAAGCGTTTTGGCTTCTTTCAACTTACAGGGGGAAGGCGATGGCCTCCCGGTAGAGCTTTTTCAGAATATCCAGGAAGGACTTTATGCTTTCTCTCTGATCTTCTTTATGGGTGCAGAGAACGCAGGAGAAGCTTTCTTTGCAGTCGAACGGGATCCATGCGAACTGCCCGCTGTGATCATTCAGAAAACCCGGAGCAAGACAGACTCCGCGGCCGGCCGCAACATTGGTAAGGGTCGTATCATGGTCGGCGCTGTTGAAGTAGTTGATCTTTCCTGAACCTATAAGACGGTGCTGGACTGTACGAAGCGCCGAAGGAGAACCTCCGCCGACCATCAGTGTCCGCCCATAGAGGTCTTCTTCGCAGATCAGGTTTTTACCTGCGAGAGAATCATCCCGGTTTGCGATCAGGTAGATTTTGCTCTCGAACAGGTCATGCACCTGTATTCCGGCCACCTGGCGAGTTTGTTCCTTCAAAGCAAAAATGATATCGGTTTCATTCCGGAGAAATGCTTCCATACTGTTCTCATACCGGAAAACCGGGACAATCTGTACGTTTGGCTCTGAATCCGCAAAAATCCGCATGGCTTCCGGCAGGAAATAAAGCGCTTGTCGGACCATCATGCAGATGGAAATGCTGTCCTGATACCTGGCGCTGAAGTTCTGTCCCTGTTCAATGGCGCGTTTCAGATCCTGCCTCATACCCGTCAGGAAGGAAACAAACTGAGCGCCGGCAGGAGTGAGCGCGGCGCCTTTGCCGCTCCGTTCGAAGAGCGTAAAGCCGATTTCGTCCTCCAGGAGTTTGATCTGGTAGGAAAAAGTCGGCTGGCTGACGAACATGTTATCAGCTGCCCGGCTGAAGTTCAGCGTGCGGGCGAGCTCGATGCAATAATCGATCTGTTTGGTAGTCATGATCTGCTCCTGCTATTTAATTATTAAATTAAGTATAACATGTTTCGATTGGACTTTGCAATACCATGCCGATATAATATAACCAGATCACAATATGGCGTAAGCCGGATCAGAAGAACAGGAGGACCAGTCATGGCTAAAACACTGATCGCATTTTTCTCAAGAGCGGACGAGAACTACTTCAGCGGCGCGATGCGCTATGTGAAGATAGGCAATACCGAAATCGTTGCAGACATTATGAAGGACATGATCGAAGCGGATACCTTCAAAATTGAAATGAAGGAGCCGTATTCTCCGGTCTATATGACCTGCATCGAAGAGGGAAAAAAGGATCTTAGGGCTTAGGCAAGACCGGAGCTTGTTTCCATGCCGGAGTCCATCGACGGATATGACACGGTTATCCTGGCCTATCCTAACTACTGGGGCACGATGCCGATGGCCGTGTTCACTTTCCTGGAAGCTTTTGACTTCACCGGAAAGACCATCCTGCCTCTTTGCACCAATGAAGGAAGCGGTATGGGCGTCAGCGAAAGGGACATCAAAAAAGCCTGCCCCGGAGCAACTGTAAAAAAGGGCCTGCCTATCACCGGAGGCAGTGCGGCAAGCGCCGGCCTGAGCGTAGAACGCTGGCTGAAAGCTAACAGACTCCTGTGAGGCGCGCTATGAGAAGAGTAAGTGCTTTACTATTAGGGTTATTCCTCGTTGTACTATCCGGCTGCGGAGCTGCGGACAGCCTTTCAGACAATGTGTCCGATACGCAAATCAAGCCGCAGACTTCCTTGCAGGAAGAGTTGACAAGCAAGGATGCCGCGGCTAAAGAAGCCGGTTCTGAAGAATTAGAACATTCCAAAACCGGCATACTGGTCGTCTACTTCTCCCGTACCGGTGAGCAATATACAGTCGGCGTGATCGATCACGGCAATACGGCGATCGTTGCGGAGATGATCGCAGAGGAGACCGGTGCGGATCTCTTCGAAGTGCTTCCTGCAGACGATCATTATCCGATGACCTATGCCGAGCTCACCGATGTGGCGAAAAGAGAGCAAAACGAAAAAGCCCGGCCTGCCTATGCGGGCGAAGTTCCGGACCTTTCGCAGTATGATACGGTTTTCATCGGAGCTCCGGTATGGTGGGGCGACTGGCCGATGATCATGTACACGTTTTTTGAAGAGAACGCAGAGGCGCTCGCCGGCAAGGACCTGGTCCCTTTTTCCACACATGAAGGCTCCAGCCTTTTCGGCTTTGATAAAAAGCTTTCTTCTGCTATCCCCGGAAGTACGGTTCTGGAAGGACTGGCAGCACGGGGAAATGATTGTCAGAACAAGCAGGAAAGCGTGAGAGAGTCGGTAAGCGAATGGATCAAAGATCTTGGATTTGACGGACAGTGAGGCTGCGACACGCAGTAAAGGGCGTTTTCTTTCTTACCCTTCCTGCAGCATTTCCTCGAGCAGTCCGGCCGCTTCCCCGACCAGACGGAGGCAGGGTCGGGAAGCGTAAAACTCCGGGGTCCGGGCTTCCGGCTCTCCGCCGGGAGTGGTTATTACGTCCTTCAGAAGCTCCCGGCAAATGTATGTACCGTTCTTATCCCGGAAGGCATTTGCCAAAGCTCTGACCTGCCGGTAGTGTACTGATTTCAGCGCAGGGTCCGTCACATCGGAGTAGCCTCGCAGATATCCGAGGGCCATTTCTGCCCCGGAGAGGGCGCCGCAGAGTTCCCGCAGCCGTCCCAGACCGCCGCCAAAAGAGGAAGCCAGCCGGGCAGCCGTTTCCAGGTCCAGCCCCATGTCTTCCGCAAAGGCGCAGAATACCGCCTGGGCACAGTTGTAACCGCTATAGAAAAGATCTCGGGCTCGTTGTGCGTGATCTACATGATTCATAGCAATACCTCTAAAACAAAAGGCTCCCGGAGTGGGAGCCTCTTTTGATCTTGCCGTAAACTTACTTGGTCAGTGCCTGCTGGACAGCAACTGCAACAGCTACGGTCATGCCGACCATGGGGTTGTTGCCGGCGCCCAGGAAGCCCATCATCTCAACATGAGCGGGGACGGAAGAGGATCCGGCGAACTGTGCGTCGGAGTGCATACGGCCCATTGTATCGGTCATGCCGTAAGAGGCAGGGCCGGCAGCCATGTTGTCAGGATGCAGGGTACGGCCAGTGCCGCCGCCGGAAGCGACGGAGAAGTATTTCTTGCCGGCTTCCCAGCGTTCCTTCTTATAGGTGCCCGCTACAGGATGCTGGAAGCGGGTGGGGTTGGTGGAGTTGCCGGTGATGGATACATCGGCATTCTCATGCCACATGATGGCAACACCCTCGCGAACGTCGTCAGCGCCGTAGCAGTTGACCGCTGCACGGGGGCCGTCGGAGTAAGCAGTCTTATTCACGATGGTCAGCGCATGATCTTCCTTAACGTCGGCGGAGAGGTAGTCATACTTGGTCTGTACATAGGTGAAGCCGTTGATGCGGCTGATGATCATGGCGGCGTCCTTGCCAAGGCCGTTCAGAATAACACGCAGGGGCTTGGTGCGGACCTTGTTGGCGTTGAGGGCGATCTTGATGGCACCCTCGGCTGCGGCGAAGGACTCATGGCCTGCCAGAAAGGCAAAGCACTCGGTCTCCTCGTCCAGAAGCATAGCGCCCAGATTGCCATGGCCGATACCGACCTGACGCTGGTCAGCAACAGAACCGGGGATGCAGAAAGCCTGCAGACCTACGCCGATCCACTTGGCAGCCTCAGCGGCATTCTTGGCGTTCTCTTTCATGGCGATAGCGGCGCCCAGCTCGTAGGCCCACTTTACGTTCTCAAAGCAGATGGGCTGTGTGCTCTCAACGATAGAGTAGGCATCTATGCCCTTGCTGTTGGTGTATGCTTTAACTTCTTCAAAATTCTTGAATCCGTACTTGTCCAGAACGGGCTGCAGCTGGGGCATCCGTCCCTCATAGTTTTCAAACAAAGCCATTGCTGCACCTCCTATTATTCCTTGCGGGGGTCAATCCACTTGACCGCGCCGTCCTCGGCCTTGAAGCGGCCGTAAGTACCCAGATTCTGCTCATAGGCCTCATTGGGGGAAACGCCCTTCTTGATGGCATCCATCATCTTGCCCAGGCTCAGGAACTGGTAACCGCAGATCTGGTCGTCTTTGTCAAGAGCCAGCTTTACGATATAGCCCTCGGTAAGTTCCAGATAACGGGCGCCTTTCTCCAGAGTACCATAGGTGGTACCGGTCATGGAGCGCAGACCTTTGCCCAGATCCTCGAGACCGGCGCCGATCCTAAGACCGTCATCGGAGAAAGCGGACTGGGTGCGGCCGTATACGATCTGCAGGAACAGCTCGCGCATAGCGGTGTTGATCGCGTCACAGACCAGGTCGGTATTCAGAGCTTCCAGAATGGTCTTGCCGGGCAGGATCTCAGCAGCCATAGCTGCGGAATGGGTCATGCCGGAGCAGCCGACGGTCTCTACCAGGGCTTCCTGGATAACGCCGTCCTTAACATTCAGGCTCAGCTTGCAGGCGCCCTGCTGGGGAGCGCACCAGCCGATACCATGGGTGTAGCCGGAGATGTCCTTGATCTCCTTGGCCTGGACCCACTTACCCTCCTCGGGAATCGGGGCGGGACCGTGGTTGGGGCCCTTAGCGACACAGACCATTTCTTCTACTTCTTTGGTGTATTGCATAGGTCATCCTTCCTCACTTTCGTATAAATTGAGTTGCTTTATTTTAACATGTTTCCGCCGGGTTTGCAAGGGGATTCTCAATCCTCGCAGTCAAAGATTGCTTTTGCCTCAACGACGGAGCCGTATTCCGTCTTCCAGCGGATGTGGGGCTCAGAGACGTCATAGGCAGGCAGGGCCTCCGGATCCATGTCCAGGACGATCATCAGATCGTATCGGTTGGGTCTGTTGATGCAGGATGTCTTCATCTCCAGCCCGTGGATGCCGGGGATGGACAGGGCTTCGGTAAAAATGGCTTTTACAGGGGCAAGCAATGCCTGTACGTCGGTGCCATCGGTGAATTTAACGATGATATGATGCTTCATGGATAAGGCTCCTTTCGCTTGTTTGTTCCATGGTATCATGATTCCGCGGATAAGTCCACAGATTTGTGAAAAAGTATTCTTTACCGGTTATATTCAAAAAACGACCATGTATCGAAAAACAGTGGACATCTTTTTTGCGTTCCTGTATACTGCAGCTGTCACGGGGAGGAGGGCTATAAATGCAAGTCGAAGTTAGGATTGATGAAACCTGCAAGGAAACCAGGATCATCGTTGTGACAGACAAAATGACGGATGAGATCAATGAGATCATAAAAAAGCTGTCGGATGAGCAGCCCAGAATGATCGCGGGCTTCAAAGAAGATGTGGTCGAGATACTGGATCCGGATAGTATTTACCGCATCTACGCCGAGGCCGGAAAAGTATTTGCAGAGACGATGAGTGATAAATATCTGATCCGTTTGCGTCTGTATGAAGCCGAGGCACGGTTGGAACGCGGTTCCTTTGTGCGGATCTCAAATTCTGACATTATTAACCTGAAAAAGGTAAAAGGATTTGACTTGAGTTTTGCGGGAACGATCTGTGTCACTCTCCTGAACGGGACAGTTACATACGTTTCCAGACGGTTTGTCGCTAAGATCAAGAAACTATTAGGAATATGAGGTGGCAGAGATGACAGGTAAGATTATTAAGCGAGGGCTTCTTGGATTGCCTCTTGGCATTGCGATCGGTTTTGTGATTTCTTTGATTACTTCGATCTGCATCGGAGACGGAAACTTTTATCCGGTGACAGCTGAACTGATTGAAGCGACGGGCAATGAACTGAGCGCTGTGATTGTTCAGACGATACTGTGCGGGTTGATGGGTACCGGATACGCGATGGCGTCAGTCATCTGGGAGATCGATTCCTGGAGCCTCGCAAAGCAGAGCGGCATATATTTCGCGATCGCCAGCATTATAATGTTTCCGGTTGCCTACGTTACCAACTGGATGGAGCACAGCGTGATGGGATTTATTATCTATGCAGGTGTTTTCGTCGGCATTTTCATCGCCGTATGGCTGACCCAGTATTTCGCGTGGAAGAGCAAAATCAGAAAACTGAACGAGCAGGTTCAGAACCGATGAATCAAAAAAGCCTGAGAATACCTCTTTCCCAGGCTTTTGGTTTATCTTGATTCTTTCCGTCAGTCTGTGACAGAGTATGGACCGTGGCACTCTGGTCGGAAGATCAATACCCGTATTCTTCGGTTATGTCAAGTGGATCGGAGAAAGCATAGCCGGATCCGTCTGCGATATAGACGTTAAAATCATAATGGACCAGGACGCGCAGTAAGACGTCGTTTTCGTCGTATACGTATGTTTCCGTACCGGTCCGTTCCTCAATGGTGTCAGGATTGCCCTCTATATGTGAGGTGCTGCGGCCTGTTATGGAGCTGGATATGATTTTGCCCGTGTCATCATAGGAATAGGTGTATGTGTCGGTTCCTTCAAATACCATCCCGTCTTCGGTAATGTGCTCTTCCGAAACCATCGAAACAAGGCGCCCTTCCGAATCGTATGAATAGACAGCAGTGGATTCAGAGTTTTCCTGCCGGAGCCAGCGTCCGTCTTCATCGCATTCACAGACGGTCGTATCGGTGGTGCCGTTAAAATGATTCTCGATACTGGTCAGGCGTCCCCGCTCGTCATAATTGTACGTGAAAGAAGCGGAACCTTCCTCAAAATATCTTGTCATGGTCTTCCAGCGCTTTGAACCGAAAGGCCACCAGGAGGCTTCCTCAGACTGAGCGGATGAATCCTCCTCGGATGTGTCAGATGAAGTTCCTTTTCCGGAAGAACCTTGCTCAGCGGAGCTTTCAGCTGCGGACGAGCCTTCATGCGCAGAAACATCAGTGTCAGCCGTATCGGCCGGCAGTGCTTCCCCACTCTGTCCGGAAGACTTGGCTTCAGCTACAGACACGGGTTCGGAGTTGAATGTGCGGACGCCGTGATGAAGGGTGACCGCGTTCACTGTAATGGTTGCTGCCGCGATTACGGCAATGCTCATAACAAAACCGTACAGATGTGAGAGCAGCCAGTTTTTGATGATATTATAAAGTCTGTCGTCGATCTCGCCTTTGAGTTTGTCTTTGGTATGCTCAAGCAGGAATTCGCGGAACAGATGCTCCCCGGGAGCGGGATCTTTGCCGCAGGAGGGGCAGACCGCTTTATGGGCGGATGATGCGGAGGTCGTTTCAGAGGCCGCCTGCAGGATTATCTCGGCGCCGCAATGAATACAGTACTTTTTATCCGCGCTCATGACAGTTCCTCCTCGCTGATGATATAGATGACGAGCCGGCTCTGTCTGCTGCCGTAATCCGCCGTCAGGACATAATGACAGTCCGTCGTGTTGGAAAGGGCAATGGCGTCTTCGGAAGTATAGACTTCACTGCCGACGATATCGTGATCCGCGTTGCGCACGGCTTCCACAAGGATGGACTCTGCTTTTCCCGGGACGTACAGCTCCAGATGGAATTCCTTCTGCCCGGAGCCGATATAGTATTCGTCCATGTCTTTGTTGTAGGCGACGGTGTATTCCGTGCTGTTCCTGACAGAGAACTTGTTGCCGAATGTCCTGTAGAGCAGCAGGCCGTAGGCGAGGATCAGCACCAGCATCAGCGCACGTACGAACGGATGGCTTGTGATTGCCTCAAACGTAACCCATGCTTTGGCTTTTTCCAGCTTCTCGATTTTGCCGTATATGGTTGAATTCCAGGCTTTCTGCCTGTCTTCTTCAGGTATCTGCTGTCCGCAGGCGGAGCAGTAATTTGCCTTCATGATGTTATCCGAGCCGCAGTGCCTGCATTTCATCTGATCATCTCCATGTGAGTTTTTACCGGAATTATACCACTCTGGTTAATGTTGTCAATAAACTGTGCCGGCCGTATTACCGGGGAAAACACATTGACAAGCCGTTATCTTTTCATTACAATAAAAGAAAATGTCCGGATACGGGACTGAGGAGGCACTCCGATGATCGAACTGCTTAAGAACAGATTTAATGAAAATATGATACGTCATCCAGATCTCAGCTGGGAGAACGTAGAAGCGCGCCTGCGGGATCATGCGGATTTGCTTGAGATCCTGAAGAGGATGGAGGAAAGCGGCGGAGAGCCGGATACGATCGGTTTCGACGATGAAACAGGCCGGCTTGTTTTTTGCGACTGTTCCAAAGAATCTCCCGCGGGACGCAGGAGTCTGTGCTATGATGATGAAGCGCTGCGTAAGAGAGCCAAAAACCCACCGGCCGGGAGTGCCGTGCAGCAGGCAGAGGAGACGGGAGTCAGACTGATGACCGAAGCACTGTACCGCAGACTCCAGACGCTTGGTGAATTCGATCTGAAAACATCCAGCTGGATTGAGACGCCGGACGTGATACGCAGGCTTGGCGGCGCACTTTTCTGCGAGCGCCGCTACGGGACCGTATTTACCTTTCATAACGGAGCGGATTCGTATTATTCCGTCAGAGGATGGAGAGGATATCTTCTCGTGTGAATCCGGACCGGTAAAGGTAATCATCCGGTAAATTTGACCGGTTCAGACTACAGAAACTGCATCAGGGAGGCAGGAAGATGGAGTATATCCGAGTTACAAAAGAGAATCTGGAAAAAGAGCATATCTGCTGCGCCATTTCGAATAATAAGGACGCACAGGTCGCTTCCAAAAAAGCCTGGCTGGCGGACCGCTTTGATGAAGGGCTTGTATTCCTGAAAAGCGTGGAACGCGGGAAGTGTTTTATCGAGTATATTCCGGCCGAATTCGCCTGGAATCCGCTGGAAGCCGACGGTTACATGTACATCGACTGTCTGTGGGTGTCCGGTTCTTTCAAAGGGCACGGATATTCCAACGATCTGCTCAGCGCATGCATCGAGGACAGTAAAGCGAAGGGCAGAAAAGGTCTCTGCATCCTAAGCACCGCTAAGAAAAAGCCTTTTCTCGCAGATCCGAAGTACCTGAAATATAAGGGCTTTACCGTGTGCGACGAGGCGGACAACGGTATCGAACTCTGGTATCTGCCGTTCTCTGACGATGCGGAACTGCCAAGATTCAGGGAGTGCGCCAGACACCCGCACGTTGACGGTGAGGGTTATGTTCTGTACTATACGAGCCAGTGTCCCTTCAACGCAAAATACGTTCCGATCGTGGAGCAGACCGCTGCAGGCCACGGCATCCCGTTCAGAGCGGTTCATCTGGAGAGCCGGGAAGAAGCGCAGAACGCTCCGACTCCGGTTACGACGTATGCGCTGTTCTTTGACGGCAGGTATCTGACAAACGAACAGATGAATGACACGAAATTCCTGAAACTGGCAAACGGTTTCAGATAACGGAAAACAGAACGACTGGAATCTGAATTAAGGAAAGCAGAAACATG
>JAFOIR010000401.1 GCA_017420625.1 Bacillota bacterium | reverse complement strand
GACGGGAGAAGGGAAAGTACTGAATGCGGACGTAAACGGAGCGCTGAATATCCTGAAGAAAAGTAAAGTTGTGGACCTGAAGGTCCTATACTGTAGAGGCGAAGTGGACACGCCTGCAAGAATAAGGGTAGCCTGAGAGATTAGGCGGAAACATCAATATCAGACTTCTTAGAAAGAGCCAAAGGCTCTGCGAAGCTCCGACTTCTTTAAGTCGGGGTAGTTCACTACAGTTAAGGGAGAAATGAACATGAAAGCGACCCATTTACAGGTGGAATACCTGACTAAGCCACTGGGACTTGGGAATCCCAGACCCCGATTCTTTTGGAACTGCATAGGCGGGGTCACGCAGAGCGCCTATCAGATCATCTGTCAACGAGGTGAAGATACAGTATGGGACAGCGGTAAAGTCGAAAGTTCCTCTATGACCCATATTCCCTATGCAGGACGGGATCTACACAGCCGTGATCTGGTGAACTGGAGCGTGCAGCTTTGGGATGAGAATGATCAGCCGGGAGAAGTGTGCGAGAGCTCCTTTGAGCTGGGACTTCTGGAGGATTCTGACTGGACAGCCAGATGGATCAGCGGTGATTATAAAATCGAGAAGAACCGCCGTTATCCTGTCGATTGCTTCAGGAAGAGTTTTTCTTTGAAGGATGCCGTAAAAGCTCGCCTCTATGCAACTGCCCGAGGCATCTATGACGTAACGATCAACGGGCAGCGGATCGAAGATTTTATACTCGCTCCCGGTGCTACGGATTACCGTAAACGCATTCAGGTTCAGACCTACGATGTGACCGGATATCTGAAAGAGCAAAACACGATCGAGCTGCGCCTGGCTGACGGCTGGTATCGCGGAAGTGTAGCGGCCTATGGTGTGACCAACGTATTCGGCACACAGACCAGCGTGCTGGCACAGCTGGAAATCACTTATAGCGACGGACATAAACAAACCATAGGAACCGACAGCTCCTGGGCATGGTCAAATGACGGTCCGATCCGCTTTGCCGATCTCAAGGACGGAGAGGTATATAATGCCTTCATGAGACCAAGCTACAGCAGCAGAGCTAAAGTGGTCGAAGCACCCAAGGGCGTGACGCTTTGTGCGTCCGATAATGTGCCGGTTACGGAGCATGAACGATTTACCCCGACACTGCTGCCGGGACGAGTGCTGGACTTCGGACAGAACATAGCGGGCTATCTGGAATTTCATGTAAAAGGAAAGAAAGGACAGCGGCTGCACATTTTATTAAGTGAACTGTATGATGAGAAGGAACAAAAGATTATTGCCAATGCACAGGAGACAAAACCAGCCGGTGGCTGGACACAGATGAAGCTGATCAGGAAGCTGATGACCGGCACCGTCAGTGGGGAAGCGGTTGGAACGCCGCTGCAGGAGATTATTTTCAACTGTTCCGGGGAAGAGGACTATTACAAGACCTCCTTTGCTGTCTTTGGCTTCCGCTATGCTCAGATACTTGATGATACAGAGATCGAGCCAAAGGATTTTACCGCGATTGCGGTCTATTCTGATCTGGAACAGACAGGAGATTTCACCTGCTCCGATGAGCGGGTGAATCAATTGGTCAGGAACACGCGCTGGAGCATGAAGGGTAATTTCCTGGATGTACCTACCGATTGTCCGACCCGTGAACGGTTGGGCTGGACCGGTGATGCCCAGGTCTTCTTCCACACCGGCGCCTACCTGATGAACACGGCCCCCTTCTTCTGCAAATGGCTTCAGGATATGGAGGACGGACAGTACAGGAATGGTCTCATTCCAGCGGTGCTGCCTTATAGCGGCGTAGAAATGATGTACAAGGCCACCGGGTCCTCTGTGGGCTGGGCAGATGCTATCTATCTGGTACCTGTTCGCTTCTATCAGCGTTTCGGTGATAAAGAGATACTGCGCCGATACTGGCCGATGATGAAAAAATACGCAGATTATCTGCTGACAAAACGTGAAAAAGATGGCCACTACGAAAAGGGCGTTCATCTGGGCGAATGGCTGGAGCCGGAAGAGTTTCGTGACAAAGTGTACGGTGCCAGGGCCAAACATCCGGAAGAATGTACTGCCTATTTCTATCTCACGATGATGACTATGGCCAGGATCGCTTCCCTGCTGGGGGAACCCGAAGGAGATTATCTTGCTGCAGCACAGCAGGCCAGAAAAGTTTACCTTCAATATGCCGAGCTTGATACTGACCGGCAGGCGAAACTGGTACGTCCGCTGGCCCTGGGTCTTTTGGATGGAGAAAAGGAGAAAACCGCTCAGGAAAGACTGGTCAAAGCTGTGGAGAACTTCCACTACCGTGTAGGAACCGGATTCCTCTCTACACCGTTCCTTTTGGAAGAGCTGACCAGAGCGGGTGCTGCAGAAACAGCTTATCAGCTTCTTCTCAATACAGAAAAACCCGGGTGGCTTTATGAAGTCACACAAGGGGCGACTACGGTCTGGGAAACCTGGGAAGGATATCAGGGAAAAGGCGACTGCGGCAGTCTTAATCATTATTCGCCGGGTGCCGTCTGTCAGTGGCTGTTTGATACGTGCGCAGGCATCCATGCAGCGGGAGAAAATCACTTTGTTATTGCGCCTGTTCCCGGCAAAGAACTGACTTATGCCAAGGCCTGTTACAAGAGTTTGTACGGTGAGGTCAAAAGCCGCTGGGAGAAGAAGGAAAACGGCGTACATTATACTGTCACGATCCCGGCCAACTGCACAGCTGAGATCCGTCTGAGTGGTCAGCCGGCAATTCATGTAACGGCCGGAACCTACGAGCTATAGGAGAATGATCAATGAGTTATAATTGTTTTAAGCCTGGCAAGAGCTGGCTTGACACGAACGGAAAACCTATCCAGGCTCATGGTTTCTCTGTCTTTTATGATGAGAAGGCAGGACTCTATTATTGGCTTGGTGAGAACAAAGAAAAGACCACTGGAAAGAATCATATCTGGCATTGGGGCGTAAGACTCTATGCCTCCAGGGATCTTTACAACTGGAAAGACCGCGGGCTGATCATCCCGCCCACTCCCGACGATCTGGACAGCCCGCTTCATCCCACCTACTGTATGGATCGTCCTCATTTCCTTTACTGTGAGAAGACAGGTAAGTATGTTATGTGGCTGAAGATCATGGCCGGTGAGATCAGTCAGTTCTTCAGCATCATGGAGGCGGACAGACTGGAAGGGCCTTACACCTACGTTCATAAAGTATATAAGCCCCTGAAGATGGATTCCGGCGATTTCGCACTGCATGCAGACAATGAAACCGGGAAAGCCTATGTATTCTTTGAACGTCCTCACTTCCAGCTGATCTGCGCAACATTGACAGATGATTATACCGGTGTTACAGGAGAATTCAGCGTTCATTATGACGGTCTGACACCGCCTATGACCCGGGAAGCACCTACTTTCTTTGAGCGCGGGGGAAAGAAATATCTTTTCACTTCCGGAACCAGCGGTTATTTTCCCAATCCTTCCAAGGTATGCATGTTCGATGATTATCACGGAAAGTATATAGACCTGGGTGATCCCTGCATCGGGGACAAGAGCGGAACGACTTTCAATTCCCAGATCACCTGTGTCCTGAAAGTTCCTAACAAGGATCTGTATATTGCCTGTGCTGACCGATGGAATCCTCAGTGGTGGATCCCCATGCTGGCCAAACAGATCAGTAAAGGAATGGAGCGGCATTTTGCCGGTTATCAGCCGGATACCTCACCCAAAGAAGAACATCCGCTGCCAGGTGTGGAAACCCGGCACAAGGAGAATACCAGTATTGCACGCTATGTTTGGCTTCCCATCGAATGGCAGGGCGACAAACCAGTTATCCGCTGGAAGGATGAATGGAAATGGGAGGAATTGTAACGAGATCGAAAAAGTGATCTTGGCAAATATACCAAAGGGACGTCATCGTAAGGTGACGTCCCTTTTTGTCATACCGGAATGAATGATAAAGTGGTATAATATGCGTATATTCAAAACAGGAAGGAATCTGAAAGATGTTTTGTAATCATTGCGGCAATCCATTAAAAGAAGGGGAACGATTCTGTACGAAATGCGGAAAGCCTGTTTCCGTCACCCCTGCTGTC
>JAFOIR010000400.1 GCA_017420625.1 Bacillota bacterium | reverse complement strand
GGAGAAGAAACCCTTTGCGCCCGTATAATAGGAACCTTTGGTTCTCATACCACCCATAATCTTGCTGTTGTTCAGGAGATAGAATATTGCGAAGATCCAGAAATAAGCCAGGAACTGACCGAAGCGAAGCAGATTGAAGGTTTTGAAGAACGGCCAGATGATGCGAAGATCCAGATCATAGAGCTTCTGGAAAACGAAGACGACTGCATAGACCATCAGCATCAGAATCAGAACCAGCAGAATGCATTTGCCCCACAGTACGCCGTCAAGGCGTTTTTTCTTTTTCGCAGAAGAAAATCCCATGGTATACAGGTTGAATTCCTGTTTTTTCTTCTTTGCACCTTTAGCACTGATGGCATTGGTGATCAGCATGATAATGATCAGCAGCAGATACCAGCCGAAAAAGCCATTGCCGACAGTCATTCGCATGATACCTTCAGGCAGCGGCAGAAGCGCGTGTCCCAGCTGTGTCATAAACGGGAAGGTAGCACCGGCAATTAGTACGGTGATGATCGCACCTTTCCACCAGCCTTTTGTAGTCTTGGCTGTGGAAACAGGAGGTTTGGGCTGTACGATCGACCCAAAGAATTTCGTGGCAAGCAGTAATTCCATCAGCGGTACGATGGCCAGAAGTGTAAGCAGCATAGCTGCGAGCGTCATCCATTCCTTGGTCATAGCGACATGATCAGAGGAAGGAAGGGAATTACTGTCAAGACCAATGGCCTTGTCAAACCATTCCAGTGCAGCGGTCAGTCCTTTGTCGCTGGTTGGAACCAGACGGTGATTGGTGATGCATAGTTCAATTCTTCGGGCGGATCCATCAGCGAAAGAACCATAGGTCGTATCAAACGCCGCCTGATCGGATGTTGTTCCGAGAAAATTTGTGCGGAGCGGAGTTTTTAATAGTTCTTCTGTTACATTATACTGATAATCACGGAAATAGCTGAACTCCTCATATTTGGCCTGGAGAAGCAGCACATTGTTGAAATGGTATTTTGCGCTGTTATAAGCATCCTCTGTGAAGATTTCGCCGCACTGAAGGACGATGGCTTTTGGTTCAATGTCTGAATCCGCATAATCTGCAGCGACTGACCAGCTGGACCAGGTTCCCATGGAATGGCCGGAGAGCGCCATACGGGAAGAATCAACGAAAGGCATGGCTGACAGAACCTGATAAGCCAGACTGCCGCCGCAGCTGCTGTCCCAGATAGCATTTCCTGCATCGTCTTTGGTATAACGGTCGTTAAAGAAACTGAGATTTGAAAAGTTCATCAGAACCCGGTATCGTTTGGAGCCGCCGACAGCTTTGTAGGTTCCGTCTTCTTCGGAATCCATACCAAAGTTTGTGGATACTTTGTGATTTACATAACCACGGTTCTCAAGGCCTATCGTGCTGTAGCCGTGTCCATATTCATCCAGACTCATGACTACGACACCGCGTCTGGCCAATTCAATGGCATAGGAAGAGGAAGTCTCCCGGTCATTCTGGTAACCGTGGAGCAGCAGGACAGCACTGGCAGGAGTCTTTTCAGTCGCTGTTTTCGGCTTGTAAAGTTTATAGGTCAGGATCCCGTCAGCTGTTTCGATCTGTCCCTGACTGATCTCGACCTTGCCGTTGTCCGTCTGAATCTGATTTGCATAGGATTCACAGCCGAAAGCTCCTGCAACCAGAATCACAAGAACCAGGATCCAGATGAAAGGGTTTGTTTTGGCTTTTTTCATCGTTGTTTCCTCCGTCGGTGGATTTATTTCTAACGTATCATTTTTGGCTTTAAGTTGCAAGATGTTTTCAGTAAAACGGTTTACAAGTATCTTTCCGTGCGGTATACTGAAGTGTAACTATTTAGCCATCATCAGTAAAGGAAGAATATCATGGAAAAGATCTGGGCAGTGGTTCCGGCGGCAGGAGTGGGACAGCGAATGAAAACAGCAGCCGGAGGAGTCAAGAAACAGTTTATCCGACTTCGGAACAAAGAGATTCTTGTCTATACACTGGAAGTGCTGCAGAGTGTTGAGGCAATCGAAGGCATTATTCTGGTCACCGGAAAAGAAGACGTCTCTTTCTGTGAGCAGCTCCTTGAGAAGTATCATCTGGATAAGGTAGAAAAAGTACTGGTTGGCGGTGCAAGACGACAGCAATCAGTCTTTATTGGCCTTTCTGCTCTTCCGAAAGACTGTACGATGGTCGTGATTCATGATGGGGCACGTCCGTTTGTCACACAGGAAGAGGTTGAAAAGACCATTGAGGTAGCGGAGAAATATTCCGGTGCCGTGCTGGCTGTACCGGTGACAGATACGATCAAGATTGTCGGTGACGGAAGAGAAATCGAATCTACTCCGGCCAGATCACGTATGTGGGCTGCACAGACTCCGCAGACATTCCGTTATCCAGCCATTCTTGAAGGACATCGTCATGCGGTCGTTATGGGAGATTTTTGCTGTACGGACGACAGTCAGATTATGGAAAAATATATGGATACGAAGATCTGTATCGTACCCGGATCCTATGACAATATAAAAATTACACATCCCAGCGACCTGCTGTTGGCCGAGCGGATTCTGGACAGTC
>JAFOIR010000048.1 GCA_017420625.1 Bacillota bacterium | reverse complement strand
TCGGTAAATGCTACTGCACTTACCGACGATTTTTCATGTGTTTTTGATCTTATTGCATTTCATAACTCACAAAGGCAAACCGTTTGGAATCCGGTGCCCAGGAGTTCACATTGATACTGCCCTGTCCTCCGAAGAAGGAAATGATACGGTGCTGATCGGATCCATCCGAATTCATAGCCCACAGTTCTACCTGCATGTTCGGCAGATGTTCATAAGGAGAAAGATGTCCGACATGATAAGCCAGATACACGACTTTCTTTCCATCCGGTGACACGTGGCCAAACCAGTTATTCATGTCGTTGAAGGTGATCTGAGTCTGTTCGGATCCATCTGTCTTCATCCGCCAGATCTGCATGAGACCGGTTCTGGTGGAAATGAACCAGATGTATTTCCCATCCGGTGAATATTCCGGTCCGTCGTTGAATCCCTCACAGGTCAGCCTTTTTTCAACACCCGTCCCGTCTGCCGGGATCGTGTAGATATCCACATGGCGCTGCCCGTCGACCTGACGGAATGCGCAGTAGGCAAGCTCTTTGCAGTCAGGGCTCCATCCATGAAGGAAGCTCGGGCCTTCTGGTGTGATCTGTTTAGCAACACCAGTCGCAAACGGAATCGTATAGATCAGGGAAGTCCAGCCTTTTGCACTGCGCGGACCATGGCTGACGGCTACACCAGAGCCATCCGCTGCCAGTACATGATCATTGTTGCAGTTATCGCATTCACCCGTCTCAATCATCCGTTCGCTGCCATCCTTCATGCTGTAAGCGTAGAGATGACCTTCTGAGTTGTAGATGAGTTCGTCCGTCGTGGCCAGCCAGTTGGGCGCTTCGATCGTCTTGTCGTAGGAACGTAAGGTAGTAATTTCACCGGTCTCGATGTTCATTACATTCAGGTAGCTTCTGTTTGAACGCCCCTGACCGAGTCTCATCATCTGTCCCACGATTTCCTGCATCTCTTCGAAGACGTCGCCGGAAAAACGGTCCTGATCGACGATATGCGGCAATCCGTGTGCCCGGGAGATTTCGAAGCATCCTTTCAGATCTACGATCCCTCTGCCTACCACAACAGGCTGCTTGTCCTCAGAGAAATCCTTATAGTGAATGGATGCTGTCCGATACAGGTTCCGATTGATCAGTGCGATCTCATCTTCTCCCGCATAGCGGACCCAACCGGCATCCACCTGTGCATATACACGGTTCTGGCACAGATCCAGCAAATATTCGTAAGCACTCTTCCCTTCAATCTTTGTTTCGATATCCGCCGCTTCGTTATGGATCAGCAGTTTGGCACCAACTTCAGCGAGTGAATCCGCAACGGTCAGATATTCCATGGAAGCTGCCTGAAGAGACAGAATATCAAGATTTCTGGGACTCTTGACCACAACATACCGAATCCCGTATTTCTCGCAAAATGCTTTGAGCCATTCCGCTTTTCCTGCCAGATCTTTTGCGAAGAAATGCATGGAAAGAATATTCAGCCCCATCGCTTTGATCCTGGGATACAGTTCTTCAAAAGTTGCTGCCGGCCAGATCGCCTTCTCCATACCGGGAATAGCTTCCAGCGATACACAGGGCTCGATCAGTTCATACCCGATCTCTTTCAGTTTCTGCAGGGTTTCTTCTGTCCCCAGCGGGCTGGAGTAACAGATACCAAATAATTGTGCTCCCAGAATCATGCGTTCTCCTCCTTCTTGATGAAAAAATCGTTTTATCTTTGGTAGATGTACATCAGTCTGGGTTTCAGTTCTGGATCCTGCTCAACTTCAACCCAGCGTCCTTCCTTGGAGCTCTTCAGACAGGCTTCTACGATTCTGACCACATAGTCAGCTTCGGTAAAGGTCGCATAGTTGACCTCTGCTCCACGAAGTGTGCGATAGAACTCGCTGATGGTATTTTTCAGTGCATCCGCCCAGCCTACGGAATGACCGGAAGAAAGCTGAGCATAACGGACTGCATCACCGGAAACCATATCCGGGCCGGCAAAACGAACGATATTACCGATCTGACGATGATTGATATCCAGTTTGTCAGCATATTCCTGCTGCCAGGTCATCGAATAGTTGGAGCCATCGATATCGACCTGAAGATCATTCTTATGACCGCCGGCTACCTGAGACAAAGTTACCTGTCCTTTGGTTCCGTTATCAAACTCGACGATAACAAATGCGGAGTCTTCAGAAGAAATATCAACCAGTTCATATTCATCGGGAGCAGCCGTCTCAAAGGTCTTAACCTGTTTCAGAGGTTTCTTGCGCTGAGGAATAACCGTCTGCATATCGCAAAAAACTTTTACGATCCGGTGCCCGTAGACATACTGAACCGTATCAAACCAGTGAGAGCCGATATCCGCGATCGTACGGGAAACGCCGCCCAGCTCCGGAACCACACGCCAGTTATAATCGGTATCATACATCATCCAGTCCTGCAGATAGTGACCGCGAACTGCATACACTTTGCCTACCGGGCCAAGCGGATCATTGATCTGTCCGAAAATGCGTTCATGCATCTCACGAACCATAGCATTTTGCCGATAGTTAAAGTTTACACCCGCTTTTGTACCTTTTGCAATCACTAATTTTGCAAGTTCTGTCGTTTCTTCACTATTCATACCCAGAGGCTTCTCACAGTATGCATAGGCGCCAAAGTTGATTACGTCTTTCGCGATCTGGAAATGAGTATTGTTAGGCGTACAAATATGCACTACATCCGGTTTTTCTTTTTCCAGCATCTCATGATAGTCCGTATACCAGGCCGGGATCGCCTGCTCTTCTGCCAGACGTTTAGCTGATGCTTCAAACATTTCTGAGATCGCTACGATCTGCGTTCCCGGAATCCGGCGAATCGCCTCCATATGTTGTTTTCCAATAAAGCCTCCGCCAATGACAGCCACTCGTAAAGTCTGCATGATGTACCTCCTGATCAAAATGTAATTATTCTGTCTTTATGATATGAATTCTATCATATAATCAAAACTATATCTGTCATATTTATTCGATTGGTGTTATAATCGTCATGTTGATTATATATTAAAGGAGCAATCAATGAATCTGGAAAGAGAACTGCGCTATATGGAATATGTCCAGCGGGAAACCGGCACCCGGCATCAGTCTCTGGAAGAAGATCTTTTGCCGTATGAACTTCTCAAAGCGGGTGATATGCGTGCAGCGGATGCTATGAAAGAAATATTCGACCATGGGCTGCCCGGAAAAACTTCAGATGATCCCCTTCGCAATGCCAAGTATCTGTTTGTCGCTGCCGTAACACTGGCCGGACGAGCCGCTATGTCAGTGGGAATGGAACCTGAACGAGCGAATACTGCCAGTGATCTTTTCATCCGACAAGCTGATAAAATGACCGATATTCAGAAGATTCTTGAGCTGCAATACGACATGGTTGTTTTCTTTACCAAAGAAGTCGCCTCTCTGGATAAAAAAAGTGTCTACTCCCGCAATGTGACCCGCGCATTGGATTATATTTACAATCATCTGCACGAACCGATCACTGTGGACGATGTCGCCCGCGAGGTCGGCGTCAGCCGAGGCTATTTCTCTACCCTCTTCAAGAAAGAAATGGGAATCGGTGTTGCGGAATATATTGTCAAAAAAAGGATGGAAGCGGCCAGAAATATGCTGCGCTATTCCGATATGAGCTATGCCGAAATCAGCGAAATTCTGGCTTTCAGTTCTCAGAGTCATTTTACAGCTGTTTTTAAGAAACATCACGGTATCACCCCAAAAGAGTACCGAATGAGAGGATAAAACTATGACAAATCGTTTTGACTGGAAAGATTTTCTGAAACGACTGGCCGTACTTGCGATCCCGGTTGCTCTGCAGAACCTTTTGACCACGACCGCCAGCATGGTCGATACCATGATGGTTGCCCCGCTGGGTGAGCTTTCTGTGGGTGCACTTGGTCTGTGTGCCCAGTTCTCTTCCCTGATGTTTTCCTGTTACTGGGGATTTGTCGGAGGCGGCGGGCTGTTTTTTGCTCAGTACTGGGGTGCAAAGGATGATGACGGAATCGAACGATCTTATGGCGTCACCCTTTGCTTTATGATGTTCGTTGCCGTGACTTTTGCAGGACTCGCAGTTTTTGCACCGGAACTGATCATGCGCCTCTACACCGACAAGGAATCGATCCGTGAAATCGGTGTCAGGTACCTTCGGATCGTTGGTTTAGCGTATATTTTTCAGGTTCTTTCGATGTGTATGAGTGTTCTTCTTCGCTCGACAGAGCGTGTCCGTATTCCTCTGTATGCATCGATCGCTTCCGTTGCGACCAATCTTTTCCTCAACTGGGTCCTGATCTTCGGCCGACTGGGTTTCCCTGCGCTCGGAATCCGCGGTGCCGCCATCGCAACGGTTTCTGCTGCTGTTGTCAATACCGCCGTCATCTATATTCTTTCTGCAGGAACCAGATACCCCTATCTTTTCCGGATCCGCGGTCATTTTCGCTGGAACAAGGCGTTCATCTCTCTGTATTTGAAGAAATGTTTTCCGATCATCTGCAATGAACTGCTGATCGGTATCGGCAATATGGTCATCAATATCACCCTTGGCCGTCAGCCGGAATATGTTATCGCCGCAGTCGCCGTTTTCCGTACGCTGGAAGGGCTGATTATCGGCTTCTTCGCCGGATTCTCCAATGCTGCTTCTGTCCTGGTGGGTAAACTGGTCGGAGCCGGTGATCTTGATACTGCTTATGAACGAGCCAGACGGTTGGTTTATCTATGCAGCGGTGTGATCTTCAGCGTGGGACTGATCGTCTTTGCTTTGCATAAACCAATTCTGACTGCCATGAGCCTTTCCGGTCCTTCCTATGATGCCGGAACCACGATTCTGGTCATCTATCTGTTTGTTTCCATTATCCGGATGGGCAACTGGATCCACAACGATACCTATCGTTCTGCCGGAGATGCGATCTACGGAACCGTGCTGGAGATTGCCTTTATGTATGCCATGCTGCTTCCGGCTGTGCTGCTCTCCGGGTTTGTCTTCCATGCACCATACTGGGTGGTTTTCCTTTGCTGCTATATTGATGAACCGATCCGCTACTTCCTGATGCAGCGCCATCTTTATTCCGGTAAATGGATCAAACCGGTCACGGAGCTTGGTCAGGCTGCACTTCCCTCATTTATGGCCAAGCGAAATCGCAGCCGAACTGAATCCTTATCCTGATTCTTTCTCCCTGTATTCATTCGGTGAACAGCCATATCTTGCACGAAATGTACGATAAAAATAACTGCTGTTCTCATACCCGATGTGTTCAATGATCTGGTCGATCGATAAGGTCGTATTCTTTAACAAATAAATTGCCTGCTGCAGCTTACGAAGCTGCAGCATTTCTTTAAAATTTTTCCCGGTATGCTTTTTGATCAGCCGGCTGACGGCATAGGTTGGTTGATGAAGAATTTCACTGATCTCTGCCAGTGTCCCTGACTGATAGTGATGCTCGACATAATCCAGCACTGCAAAAATCTGATTCTGATCCAGTCTATCCGGGTCACTCCGGCTGATCGAATCTGCAAATCGGGACAGGTTCATCAGTAATAGCCCCATGGATGTCTGATTGATCGTATCCATCATGCCCTGGTGCTGCATCAGAGCCCAGATCATGTTTTCGATCAGGTTTTCTACCGGTACGATACCTTTCGCCTGTATATACAGATAATCAGAAAGCGCATTGGTGCCAGCCAGAGTAGATACCAGAAAATCACGCAGTAAATTTTCCCGTTCGATCATTGAAAGAGGCCGATCAAAAAATTCAGGAAGGATCAGAAAGTTGACGGCAATATCTTCTTTCCCGGCTGGAAGGATCTCGTGATAAACGTGCTGATTCAGGAAAAGAAGGTCTCCTTCCTGCAGTGTGATTCTGGTTTTTCCTCCGATAATATGCGTCATGCTTCCGCTGACCATATAGACCAGTTCCACATAGTTATGCCGGTGGGAGGGGAAATATACAAATCGTGTATGAGGCCGTATCTCGATCAGCCGGCCTTTCTCCAGCAAAAGACGACTGTCGATGACAAAGTCTCGGCCTGTTGAATAAAGTTCCTGATGAACTTCTGTCTGTCCATCCAGAATCTCCTGCTCTTCCGGTGTGATCTCACTCAGTTTTTCCAGCAATTCCTGTCTCATAGCAACTCCTCTTGTCACATCCATGGTCTGACTGGCTGCTTTTACTATATCACAGCAAGGCTCGAATTGCAAATAAGGTCCCTAAGGAATCCATAAACCGTCCTTTCCTTTTCTTCTTTCTTTCGGTAAAATAGAGTCATAAAAACAATGCAGGAGGTCTTCTGCCTATGTATGCACTTGCGATCGATATCGGTGCCTCTTCCGGTCGGCATATTCTCGGATCCATCGAAAATGGCAAACTGATTCTGGAAGAAGTCTATCGTTTTGACAACCGTCAGATCCACAAAGACGGACATGACTGCTGGGATATGGATAACCTTTGGAACGGAATTCTTGGCGGTCTGAAAGCCTGTAAAGAGATCGGAAAGATTCCTGCCAGCATCGGCATCGACACTTGGGGTGTCGACTTTGTACTGCTGGATGAAAAGGATCAGCTCATCGGAGACGCCGTTGCTTATCGGGATTCCCGGACAGAAGGAATGGACAAGGCCGTTGAGGAGATCATCTCTGCAGAGAAGCTGTATGAAAAGACAGGGATACAAAAACAGCTTTTCAACACGATCTACCAGTTGATGGCTCTGAAGAAAGAGTCTCCTGAGCAGCTGAATGAAGCTTTTTCTCTTCTCATGGTCCCGGATTACTTTGGTTTTCTGCTGACCGGTGTCAAGAAACAGGAATATACGATCGCTTCCACCAGCGGGCTGGTCAATGCAAAGGAAAAAGAATGGGATCTTCCTCTGATCGAATCCCTTGGTCTTCCTGCCAGACTTTTCGGAAAGCTTTCCATGCCGGGCGAGATCGTCGGTCATCTGCTCCCCTCAATTCAGAAAGAGGTCGGTTATGATTCGCTGGTCGTCCTGCCTCCTACTCATGATACCGGCTCAGCCTATCTGGCGGTTCCGGCCAAAGATGATCAGGCTGTCTACCTTTCCAGCGGTACCTGGAGTCTCCTGGGTGTTGAAAATACCGAACCCATTACGACAGAAGAAAGCCGTCTCAAAAACTTCACCAATGAAGGAGGCGCGTGGTATCGCTACCGCTATCTGCAGAACATCATGGGACTGTGGATGATCCAATCGGTCCGACGGGAACTGAATGGTACTGCTTATGTAGCAGGACGTACTTCCCGTTATGCTGATGGAAAGAAATGGAGTTTTCCGGATCTGATCGAAGCCGCCAAAGGAGCGAAAGATTTTGCATCGGTCGTTGATGTCAATGATGATTCCTTCCTGGCTCCTGAGAGCATGATCGATGCCATCAAGGATTTCTGCCGCAAAACTTCCCAG
>JAFOIR010000399.1 GCA_017420625.1 Bacillota bacterium | reverse complement strand
TGGCGTCATAGTTACCCGTAACCATTCGGGAAAGGCACGCCACGGTTGGAGCTATAGCTGTTCAAAGCGTAGTCATAAGCGGGCCCAGAAAAACCCAGATGCAATCAAAATGGCTCCCTGCGACAATGCCTGGAGACGTATACAAAGGGAATGCAGGAGTGGGATTAGGTACCGATCTGTGTGGAGCAATGGACAGACGCTCACGGTGCCAATGCCGTCAAAAGACCGAACCGCCGTGTACGCGATCCGTACGCACGAGCGGTGTGGGAGGGCAACCCCGACTCATTACGAGTCGGGGCCACCTACCCGATTGCTTTGGGGATGCTTCCAGGGAGACCGGCACAGTCAGAATGGGGATTTCGATCTGGCCGACAAAGTTGAAGATGATCTCAACTGTCTGCCTGCGGTGGCCGCTGGATTTATCTGCTTCGTGGACAATGATCTTCTTGATGAATTCGTTCACGATGGCAGTGATCAGCTCGGGGATGTCCACGTACTTTTCCACCAATGCGGCGAAGCGGTCGTAGTTGTCGCTGTCTTCACGCTGCCAGTCGATCAGTTCTTCCATGACGGTGATCTCGGTCATAAGTCGCTCCTGTTGTTCTTCAAAATCCGCTATCATATTCTGATAGCGATCATCGGAGAGCATGCCAAGAACGTGATCGTAATACATGCGGGTGATCAGCTTGTGATGTCTTCCAGTCGTTTCTTGACCTGTGCCAGCCGCTTCTGATTCTTCTGGATGCTGCTGTTCTGCGCTTTGAGGGTGGATTGCATTCACTCCTGTTGGAAACCTCCCTTATCTTTCCTGACGTAGACGGTCACAGCATGAATGCGCTCCAGCACGACATCCCGCAGCACATCCTCCAGGATGTTATGCCAGGAGCATTTGCAATGTCAATTTTTGTATGTAGAGCATACGTAGTGATCCTGTTTTCTCTCGAAGCTATTGCAGGTGGCAAAGTGCATCCTCTTTCCGCATTTTGCGCAGAAGGTAATACTGGCGATGTGCGTGGTAAGGTTATTTTGCAGCGAACATGCCCCCGTCCTGCCTGCAGGATGCTTCTATGACGCTCCTTCCGCAACTCCTGCACCCTGTCCCACAGTTTCTTCGGTGCGATGGTATCCTGTGTGTTCTATGTGATCACCTAACACAGTCATGTAAAATAGTCGTTAGCGACCGATGTAAAAATCTCCTTACCGAATGATGGTTACATTTCCTTACCACGCATAATCTGTCATGAAAACCTTACAACAAGGGTACGCTGCCTTGCTCAGGATGTTTCCGCCCTAATTGTAGCTGAAAACCCACGTCGTACCCTTCAAACCTTCGGTCGTGTCAAATGGGTCATTATCCTTAAGAGTCAGTACATATTCTTCAATTCAGGCATCCTCTTCTCGCAGGGCTGCATAATGATCGTACCGTTTACATCGCCTATCCCATACAATCCAGACGAATCATCCATGACAATGCAGTATCCCGCTTGATTGGGAACAGAGAAAGGGGTCACACCCTTTGGAAATCTCACTTCACAGCCTGACGCATCAATGAGAAGCAGTGTCTCTTCATTTGCATCCTCCTCCCAATCGGTCTCCATGATCACAAGTGCATAGCCATTTGTGAAATCATCGAAAACACCATCGTACTGACAAGGAATCACAATTTCACCCGTGCTCCGGTCACAGAAGCCCCAATAATCATCCAGAGAAACAGCCACTAAGCGCTCCTCATTCCGTGTACTGAACGAAACATCCTCAAAGCGAGGTTTACAGAAAAAGCTGCTTTGCGTGTCAAAAAAGCCGTAGAGTTCATCTTCTGGATCTATCACAAGAATGATATCCTCGCAACCTTCTATATTGCCTAGATACTCGAGTAACCATTCTTGTTCTAATGCTGGCTTGTTTTCCGCGTCTAATATGTTGCCCCAAACCCGATTATTCCGAGTATAGTATTGATCCGGAGTACCTGCCACTTTATACCCATGAATAGAAGGGCTGATTACAAAGCCCATATGATCAGACTCCGCAAAGACAACGTTCTTTAAAAGTATAAGTATTAAAACTAATAACAACCATAGCTTCTTCAACTTGACACATCCTTTCATAGAATTCTGTATCATTCAACTTGGCCTTTCTAATTCTCCCATAAATAGAACTTGTTCCTTGGATTAAAGAAAAACGCTGTTTCAGGATCTATATTTGGTGTTCGGACATATTTCCACTTTTTGTTGAAATTGTCAGGAGTCAATGGCGTAATATTCGGTCCAGCATTCTTATCGTTCTCAAAACATGTGGTAGAATACCAAAATAGAAATAGCAATTAATAGCAGCAAGACATGATCTTCCTGTCTGATGATATTTCACCAGCTATTTCATGTATGGAGCAAGAATATGCCCGAAAGGATCAATAACCCATTGGTATCCATTTAGGTCAGTTACAATCGCCAGATCATTTCTGAAGTTTTCAACTCTAGCATATGAACAAGGCACGGTTAAGTGTCCAGTTTGATCAATGAAACCCCAGCAACCTTCCTTCTTTACACGACATCGATTATTATGAAACGTGCCAATTTCATCCCACTTGGGTTCTGATACTATCCCGCATACAGTATCCACTATCCCAAATCTATTATTTGTTTCAACACTTAAAATACCATGCTCCCCAACGTTAACAAAGTCGTAGATACAATCTACTAATAACTCACCCGATTGATTAATTGCACCATATTTATCAGTTATTCGAATCGGTGCAATCCCATCCATGAAGTCAGAAGCCCAATCATAGTTGGGGCTGATTACCCAGCAACCATCTCGTCCAATATAACCATATTTACCGGTTTCAGCGTCGATGGCAGGACATAACCCATTAGAGAACTCTCCCCAAAACACTTTGCTTCCATCCGATGTGTAAAGAACACATCCATCAGTATTGATGATTTTGGTTGTTCCGTCGTCGACAATCGCCACATCCTCATTAAATCGCATTCCAATTGAACATTGAAATATCCTCTCTCCCTCAGCGTTGATATAGACAGTCATATCATCCTGATAAACCATGACAATACCACAAGAAAACACATCTATTTCTTCACATACTGCATCTAGAAAAACTTGCCCATTCAAATAAAGCAGGCCCATCATATCATCAATGGAGAAAACAACATAGTCATCATAGCATCTTTCTGCAATTGCATCCGGTATAAACGCAATCTCTTTTTCTGAATCATTGAGTAAGAACAATCCTTTTTCATTGGTAGCACAGAAAATATGACCGCTCAAATAACGGATAAAATCATAAACTGGCTGGATAATAGTTTCTCCATTGAGGTTCAAAACTCCATAACGATCGTTTTTAAAAACAGCATAGCCATCCTGGAAAACTCCGATGTAGGAATAAGTGATTCCCAGATTATCACCTGACTGATTGGTTATCCCATAACGATAATTGCCCTTATCGTTATAAACAACTAATCGTATACCTGTGCTTTGCAAGCCAAGTATATGTTCTTCAGCATTCGCATTCATAATCAACAGCATTATCATGGAAATGATGCACAGTCCTCTTTTCACCTGCTATTACTCCTCGTTATCAATTACAGAATACAGGATAGCTTTTACCTGCTGTAATAGCTTTCCTGACAGTTTAACGCCTTTATGCCAAAACATATGAGTCCAACCGCCTGCTTTATTTTGATCAGCATATGATCCCATACCGAATCCATGACTACTACATGACTCATAGATAACAGGGTATGAAATGAGTATTCCTCCATGATGCCAGGGTTTTTTAGGAGGTCGCCTACTTGGATCAAACATGGCAAGAATTGAATAGTCTAATAAATGTTCGCCTTCTCCACCTGCGTCCTTAATGGAAATTGTTGCAACAGCATAATCCCTTTGCATATGTGTCATACCTGTTGCGCTTTTTGCTGGTTTCAAGCATTCGGCAATTGAATAAGCACAAGGATACTGATCATATGTATAGCCTGATTCTGCAAATTCTATTATGTTTTCATCAAAGATATCCACGGGGATAACTAAAGGATCATCTTCATGCGCTATCGAATAATCATAGACCTTCTCTAGATACTCATAGTATTCTTGTGTTATTGTATAAGCATCAGCCTCAAATTGACCATCCCTATCTGAGTATCGAACAGGGCTACAGCGACAGTATGCAAAAGATGATTGTTTCAGTAATTTATCTGCATTTACAAACCTACCCCATTCCGATCTATAGTACCTACTCCTCAGATAATAAAGATTTGTCTCCTCATCGAACACATACTCACGATATCGGAATGGTTGCATCTTTCCCAATGTTTCAGACATTATGCCGTTCTTGGCAGTTGGCTTTCCCCATGCATCATACCAGTACTCAACAACCTTATTTCTGTCATCGTTGACAAGTGCAATTACATCTCCCTGCAGATTGTGCATATACCTGTAGGACGCTCCGTTATAATTCACCACGGCAACCCGGCCCTGTGCATCATAGAAGAAATGCAGTTCATCGTTTCCATTTATCAGATGTACAATGTTCTTCCCATGCAACGTATACTTTGTCGTTCCGGTGCTGGTTGACGTCTTCTGCACTCGGAGCCCATCTTCGTTGTACACATAATTGACGGTTTCGCCAGCCTTGCTCATGCTGGCAAGCTGCCTTCCATGCTGCCAGGAGTATGTCCATTCTCCATCATTCAAAGGGTTGCCAATCGTATCATAGGTGATCGGTACATTATTATAAGCTGTCAGCTGATCTTTCCAGTCGGCGTTTTCGTATGTGTAAGTATCTGTATGAACAGCTGCTTCTGAGATTGTTTCTTCTTCCGTGAAAGGATATGCAGCTTTACTCAGCATATTCCCGCCCTGGTCATAGTCGTAAATCCAGGTTGTTCCCTTTCCTCCTGCTGTTGGATCAAAAGGATCATTGGCCCGGATCAGCTGTCCCAGAGGATCATACCTGTAGCTGATCCTGTTGCTTTGACGACCGTCTTCATAACCCGTCAGTACGGTTGGGTTCACTGTATCCTGTTCCACAGTCAGTCCATATTCAACCGGCTTTCCGTCTTCATCTTCGACTGGTTTCGCGGTATCAGTACTTCCGTCGTATACCGAAGCGCAGCCGACAATGACCTCGGCAGTTGAATGCTGCATAATAAAAATGTAGGAAGTTGCAGAACAAAAATGTAGGAAATTGCAACTACATTTTGTAGGTAATTGCAGGAGCCGTGCAAGAGGCTTCCCGGGGGCCCCGGCCGGGGCCCCCGGGAAGCGGCGCGATCCATTGCGGACAACCCCCTTAACAATTATCCTTGTGTGTGAGCCCAATCACATTGCAAGGAGGAAGGAGAATGTTCACAATGGATCAGGTTCATACTATCAGAGACCTTTATTTCAATCAAGGCCTCAACCTCGCTGAAGTCGCTGAAAAAGTGCGCTGCGATTGGCGAACGGTCAGGAAATACGTTGACCAGAAGGACTTCAGTCCGCCGGTACCGATTCCGGAGAGCGAGATTCATCACGAATCAAAGCTCGATCCCTTTAAGCCTCTAATTGACAGCTGGCTGATCGGAGACAAAGACAAGAAGGTTCCCAGGAAACAACGGCACACTGCACGGAGAATTCATGACCGCCTGACGAAGGAAGTGCCGGAATACAATTGCAGCTACCGCCTGACCGCGGAATATGTTTCCGCCAGAAAAAAGGAGTTGAAGCTGAAGAAAGCAGAAAACTACATTCCGCTGATACACCGTCCCGGTGAAGCGCAGGCGGACTTCGGTTTCACCGCCTTTTACGAGAATGGTCGCTACCATGCGAATGGAAAGCATCTGGTGCTGAGTTTTCCTTACAGCAACGGCGGTTTTCTCCAGCTGAATTATGGAGAGAACACAGAATGCCTTCTGGAAGGACTGCAGGCTATGTTCGAATATATCGGCGGTGTTCCGCAGGAAATCTGGTTTGACAATACCAGCACCATTGTCACCCAGATCATTAAAGGCGGCGGAAGGCAGATGACAGATCGCTTCTCCCGTTTTTGTGAGCATTACCGCTTCAAGCCGGTCTTTATGAATCCCGAATCTGGCTGGGAGAAAGGCAATGTTGAGAACAAGGTCGGCTACCTGCGCCGCAACCAGTTCGTTCCAGTTCCTCAGTTCCCTGACCTGGCGGAAAAGAATTCGGAATTACTCAAGGCCTGTGACGAGGATATGCAGCGGGAACATTACGACAAAAGCCGGATGATCTGCGACCTGTTTCAGGAGGACAAAGCCGCATTGCTGCCTCTCCCGTCCATTCGGTTTGACACTTCCGGGTATGGCAGCGAGACGACCGACAAGTACGGGAGGTTTACCCTGGATAACGGAAAGCACCGGTATTCCGCTTCCCCGGCGTTCTGTGAGGCAGTTGTCCAGTACCAGCTGACATCACGGGAAGTGATTGTCATGGACCAGGATATGCATGAGATCGTCCGTCACCGGAGGCTGTACGGCGAAGAGGAAACGGAGAGCATGGACTGGCTTCCTTACCTGAAGTACATCGCCAGGAAACCCCGTTCCCTGCGGAACAGCGGCATCTACGAGATGATGCCGGAGAACATGCGCCATTTCATGGACACCTGCGCGAATGAGGATCGCGGCCAAATCCTGAAAACTTTGTCGGAACTGACAGACAGAACCGGCTTTGACAGCGCTCTGCGTACGGTGGACGAGGCCATTCATCTGCAGGTAAAAGATCCGGACAGCTTGAAGAACCTGTACCGGCGTCTGTTCTCTGACGTACCTTCTCTTCCACCGCTTGAAGCTGCCATGGACACCCCGTTGGGAAAGATTATTCCCATCCGCAACGATCTCTCCTCCTACGACGCTGCGTTGAAGGGAGGCGTACAGCATGGATGAAATGAGAGAACATTTGGCGGCGAGCTGTAAAAAGCTCAGACTGTCTGCCTCATTAGCCGGCCGGGCAATGACCATGGAAGGCGAAACCCACCAGGTTTACCTGCAGAATCTGCTGGACAGCGAGATTGCCAACAGGGATGCTGCCAGACTCAGCCGCAATCTGAATGCTGCTGGTTTCCCATGCAGGTATAACCGAACGCAGTACCGGACAGATGAGATTGAATTCCCAGATGGCGTATCCTTTGACAGCCTCCTGAACCTGGATTTCTTCCACAGCGGAAAGAACGTCATTATGTACGGCGGCACAGGTACCGGAAAAACCATGTTGTCTATTCTGATTGGCATAGCCGCCTGCCAGGAAAATGTTCCGGTTCGTTTCTTCCGTGCAGCCGCGCTGGTCAACCTTCTGGCAGAACACAAAAAGGCCGGATCACTTTCCTGGTTCAAGCAGAAGAAGCTGAACCCTGCCAAGATCCTGATTCTTGACGAGTTCGGCTATGTGCCGTATGACCGAGTCGGCTCGGAACTGCTCTTCGATTATCTGTCGGAAATTCATGAGCAGAAATCTGTAATCCTCAACACCAACCTTGAGTTCTCACAGTGGGTGAACGTACTGTACGACAAGCGGATGACCACCGCACTGATTGGCCGGCTGATTCAGCATGTGGAGCTCATCCTCTTCCCCGGCGAAAACAACCGTCTGCGGGAATCCAGCATTAACCAGGCGTTTGCCCGGACCAACAGTCGTCAGGGGGTGAGCGTATGAGCAAGGAGCAGCAGGCCGTCCCCTGGGAAACCGAGTACAACGATTTCGATTACAATTACGTTGATCCCGAGACGTTGAAGAAGTGGACAGCGGAATTCCGTCGGAAAAACTGGCGCGATATGCGGATCTATCTGAGACATTTTCCTGATGCCACTACGGAGGAGAAAAACGCTCTGCTTAATTGGGTACGAAGCGGTCACAGCCCTTATGAGAATGGTGATTACATCGCCAATGATTCCGGCAGTCCTATGGATTTCATTAATGCACTGCGCTTTCGAGAAGAGCAGTACCAGACGTATCTGAATGATCCGGAAGCTTTTTGGGGGCATCCCGATTCGGATACCGGAAAGGAACTTCCTTTCTGATCTGACCCCGGGGTACCGGGTATTCATCTCCGGTGCCCCATCTTCCTAAGTCCGCGATGGACCTTCTGCAATTACCTACATTTTGTAGGTGCAGAAACCTGCATTTTTGTTCTGCAAAAACCTACACGAGGGGCTTGCAAAAAACACCTCGGCAGTTTCGCTTGAATAGATCGGTTCATTGTCTTCCGTGCGCAAAGTCAGAGTTGTGGGAATTGTCTCGGGCTGCCGGTCCGGATACTCCACGGACAGAATATTACCCACTTCATCATAGGTATACAGCATCCGTTCTCCGAGCTGTGTGATTCGGCAGATCAGCGGCGTCGTATTGTCGCCTGCTCCGTGTACATAAGTATAGGATGTTTCCTGACTGTCCGTACCATGGATTACGCTTCGTTTTGTGACCCGTCCCAGTCCGTCATACAGATACTGAACCTCCAGCCCATTGCTGTATGTGACTTTCGTCGGCTTATTCTCAGCGTCGTATTCGTAAGCTGTCTCACAAACGCCTTCTCCTGCAATGCGCTCTTTAAAGCTGGCAAGGTTATTATACGGATCATAGCCTACTTCTGCTGCATAGATTTCACCGTTGTTAGCGTCAGTTAGAAAAGACCATTTTGCGTCGGGCAGAAAAAGCCACTAACGACTATGCCAATCTTTCCAATTGATCTGACCGTAATAGTTACTGACGCCACCGCAGATACGTCGGCATAATGGCTATCAGGGAGAAATGGCTATGACTGAGGGAAAAGCATCTAAATCCATTTATTGTAACGGCTACCATTGAATGCGATATTCACTTGCTTTCTAGGCAGGCTGTTCTTCCAGCACTGATATATAAAGCTTACAGGAATTGGCTCTTTTCATCCGACAATTTGTGGCTTTTTCTTCCCGACGCTAACACTGTTGGCGTCTGCTCATCCTGGTCCTATGACTCGATAGTTCGTAGTATACTGGCTTAAGATGTGCATTATCTTTTCATAATTGTCTGGAGAATAATACATGTATGGAAGGAAGGGGTGCCTTAGTGAAGTTCCTACACC
>JAFOIR010000398.1 GCA_017420625.1 Bacillota bacterium | reverse complement strand
GATCTCTTCCCACATATGCTCGTAGTGATCCAACAGTCCGATACCATCGGCAGCCGGCTTATTGGCCCAGAAATTATCCGCGGCCCGGATGATCGCTTCGCTGGAGAGATAGGCTTCATACCAGAGTCTGCAGTTTTCCGGATGCGGCAGTCCTTCATCCAGGCAGGCCCAGTCAGGCGCTCCGTCTATATACTTCTGTGCAAACAGATCCTGATGCATGTCCAGCATGACGTAGAGTCCGTTCTCATTCGCCAGATCCACGTAATGACGGACCTTCTTCAGGTATTCGTGATCGATGACACCGGGTTCAGGTTCGACCGCATCCCAGAAGATCCCGAAGCGGAGGAAGTTAAAGCCCATTCGCTTAAAGTAGTCAAAAGCCTTCTCAAAATCAGGATAAAAATGATTATGATCGCGGTTCCGCTGCAGGACATTGATTCCCTGCAGGATGACTTCTTTACCGCTTTCGTTGACAAACCGTGTTCCTTCCGCGTGCAGACGTTCCATGACTTTATTCTCCTTTTTTCAGATTTCTTTCTTTGATTACTGCCTGTTCTTCATCGATGTGTTTCTCCACATCCAGCTTCCACAGGATCATAATCAGGATCAGAGCCGTAATGATCTCAAAGCCTACGAAGAAAAACGTAAAAACATTCTGCGTCGCGGCATTCTGGACGTATCCGACTGTTTTTCCCGTTGCCTCGATAAAATCAGGCGCTTTGTAGCCGGCAAAGGACATCGAGAGATTCAGGATGCCGCTGGCGATACCGACGGCTATCGTAGTAACGACAGAGTTGACAGAGGCTGCCAGACCGTCGCAGCGGAATCCGCATTTATATTCGATATGATCCAGAACATCGGCAAACATGGCGGCAAAAACATACGCGCACGGCAGTCCGCCGATGTTCTTGATGAACTGGCCGATCAGCACTATCACCATGTTTCTCGGGAAGAGATAGCAGATCACGCCGCCGATCGCATACAGGATGAAACCTGCCATTGTCACGTTGCGTTTGCCGAACTTCCTGGCAAGCGGCCAGACGGCAAAGATTCCGATTCCCATAGGGATACCGCCGATCACCGATACCAGCATCTGGGTAGTTCCGTCATTGTAAGTTCCAAGCACATAGTTGCAATAATATACGAGCGCCGAATTCTTGAAGCTTGATCCAAGCGTATAGATCAGGAAATAAAGAGCGATCAGCACCCAGTATTTTTCATGCAGAATCACATGAAGCTGCTCTCTCAGCGGATGTGTTTCTTCTGCTGTTCCGATCTCTTCCGTCACACGTTCCTTGGTATAGAAATACTCGAGAAGAATCAACGGAAACGCAAGGATTGCAAGCAGACTCATGGTCATCAGCCACAGTTTTTATTGACACCCAAAACGGGCATGACGGCCATCGGGAAAATCAGCGCAACGATGATTCCGGATATCATGACCGACGCGATATTGTTGAAAACGGACAGGAGCCCGCGTTCTTTGGTGTTGCGGGTCGACAGCGGCACCATCAGAGCATGGGACATATTGTAGATCGTTGCCGCGATGCTGTAGAAGAGATTGTAGGAAACCATGACCCAGATCACCTGGACTGTCTCAGATCCCGTCGGGACTGTAAACAGCAGGATCCCGGTGACCGGAACAAGAACGGCGGATAAGAGCAGCCATGGACGGGCTTTTCCTTCCCTGGTCCGGGTCCGTTCGATGATCTGTCCCATGAGAAGATTGGTAAAGGCATCGATCACCTTGGACACGATGGGAAAAGCCATCAGGAATGCGCCGCCCCAGACTCCGGTCAGTTTCAGCACATCGGTATAGAATACGTTCAGATAAATTGCAAGCACCGCGTTTAAGAGCAGCGGCCCGGCAGGACCGACCAGATAGCCTAACCATTGTTCCTTCCGTTTAACGTTTTCGCTTCTGACTTTGCTTACCGGCAGATTCAGTTTCATCGATCTTTCCTCCCAATATGGTTTCTTATCTGAAATTATATAGAAAGGCCGGAAAAGCGTCTTGCATAATCCTCTTAAAATTTATATAATTGTATCATTCTGGATCTGAAAGGAGCTTACTATGGATCAGTCGGATCTCATTTATATCTGCACCACTGTTGCGAATCTCGCAGGCGTCCCGGTCCGCATCTATGAAAACGGAAAGCAATGCTTCTACCATTGTGTGGTCGACCTGCCTGCCGATCCGGTCCGGCTACACGAAAAACAGATCCTCGCACTTGCAGATCATATCAGTTACTTCGCTACGCCGGAATTCGACTACTACGGGATCGTGACCTGTGATTCCAGTCAGGTCGTGCTCGGGCCGACCCGCCAGACAGAGAATACAGACCGTGAACTGGAGAAAATGGCTTTTGATCTATCGATAGCCTCGGAGAAACGGAAACAGTTTGTCCAGGCCATGAAGAATCTGATCCGTTTCCCCCTTGACAGTTTTCTTCAGATGCTTTGCAGCATCAACTTTATGATGAACCATGAGAAACTGTCCCTGAGGGATATCCCGATCTACGGGATCGGTCTGCCCGAGCTGCCGGCGGATGCCGTGCCGGATCCTACGGGTACTGACAGTCAGAATATAAAAGATTATCCCTACACCGGTTATGATACCGAACAGCAGCTCATGCAGATTGTTTCAAAAGGAGATGAAGCCGCCTTTCTGGCCTGGGCCAAAAGCGCTCCGGCGATCCGTCCCGGAATCATGTCCGGTGATCAGCTCCGGCAGATCAAGGATCTTTTCATCGTCAGTACCGCCCTTACCTGCCGCGCGGCTGTCCGCGGCGGGCTGGACGGTCAGACCGCTTTCCGGCTGAGCGACGCGTATATCCGCCGCTGTGAACTGTTCAGAGATCCTGCTCAGATCATAGCTTTGCAATATGAGATGGTCCTGGATTATATCCGGCGTGTCTCTCAGGTCCGTGTGGGGCCTGTCGTTACGGAGCTGTCTCTCAAGGCGGCAAATTATATCCAGAATCACATTACAGAAGTGATCACGGTGGACGATCTTGCAAAGGCTCTCTTCTTATCACGTGCCCGTCTTTCCGCCCGGCTGAAAGCGGAGACGGGAATGACCGTCGTTCAGATGATCCAGACGATTAAAATCAACGAAGCGAAAAGACTTCTGCGCGGTTCTGCCCTCCCCGTCAACGCGGTCAGTGACTATCTGGCGTTTTCCTCCCAGAGTCATCTGACCAGGGTATTTGAGAAGTACGTCGGTGTGCCGCCGGCAGCCTACCGCCGAAGCATCCGGACAGAACAGGACGCATAAAGAAGCATCTGTTTTTCCCGCAAAAAAAGAACCGCGGTCTGCTGCACCGCAGTTCTTTTTGTTTGTGTCAGATCTCTCTTGCGAGCCACCTGCCGCAGTTCCTGAGGAACTTTCGCAGCATCGGATGCCTGTAATCTTCGGCATTGTGGCCGGGACAGGCATAGACGATCCTGCCCTCGCCGAACTCATTGCACCACGCCAGATCGACACCATTCCCGCTGTTTTTGGCGTAGATGTCCTGACGAGGGACAGGTCCTGTCTCATGCGGTCTGCCGTTGTCGTTTTTGATAGTGAGCAGAAGTGTCCTGTTCAGGACTTCTTCCGTATAAACCTGGTGCATCTCGTCGTCCAGCTCAAACGGCTCGATTCCTTCCAGGATCGGATGGCCGTTGCCGGCCGGTTCCAGCCTGTAACGGTTAAAAGGCGGATGCATCCTGAAAGCTCCGCCGATCACCTGCGCGGTCTCCGGAATGGCTCCGGTTGAAATGATATGCAGGATGATGACGCTTCCGCCTGTTACAATGTATTCCAGCAGGTTCGCTACGATATCGCTGTAGCCCTTAAGTCCCCAGAACGGCGCGCTGTAGAACATCAGGCAGTCATACTCCCGCATGTCAGAGAGCGTCATGTCTTTGAAACTGTCCGTGATCTTCACAAAATCATATGTGTCGCTGAAAATCGAAACGATCTCCTTATCCGTTCCTGTCAGGAACGGATGGAAACCCGGTCCGAAGCTGCTGCACAGAAAAGCTTTTTTCTTCATCTTGCCACCTGCCCGCTTTCAAAAAAATCCGCTGCGGCCTTGACAGCCGGCGCCAGCGCGCTGATGCTCTCCGCGGTCAGATCCACTGTCAGGCACGCTGCTTTTCCCTTGCTCCACGTATGCGCAAAAAGCGCCGGATACTCTGCGTTCCCGTACCGGAAGGTCATGAGCACTTCGCTCTGCTTAAACACATCGGGCTTCACGAAATGCGGGACAGTTCTGACAGTGATCCTGTCGCAGCTTTCTGCCATCCTGCCTGCAGGCTCCAGATCCAGCTCCGTATAATACGAGCTTCCCTGATAAACGCATGCCGTGATCACTTTCAGCTCCTGCGCGTTGCCCATGTCAAGCCCGTTTCCCGCGATCAGAAGATTCCCGCCGTG
>JAFOIR010000397.1 GCA_017420625.1 Bacillota bacterium | reverse complement strand
GGCGCTTCACCAGGGGAAGAACCAGGCCGTCGGGCGGGACGATCGGATCGTTCTCTGCCTGGGTAAACCAGATGGGCATATGGCTGAGATTCTGGATATCTTCTTCGCTGAAATCACTGGGACGCAGCGCTTCGCAAACTGGATAGGCGGCAGCGAAGAAATCGGGATAGCTCTTCAGCATCCGCATGGTCATAAAGCCGCCGTTGGAGCAGCCGCCGATATACACACGGTCCCTGTCGATGTCCGGATGCAGATCCAGAAATTCATCGATCAGCGCCTTGAGTGCTTCTGTATACATGCTCTTCTCATTGGTGAGTTCAGAGATGTCCTGATCATTCTTAGCTCCGGAGTTCATCCAGTAGGTGGGGCACATGGGGGCAAGCACGTAGGCAGCGCCGCCCAGCTTGCGCTGGATCTCGTCAGAAGAAACCGCTACTACCTTGTTTCCTGTGTAAGACATCCTGGGGATGGTTGCACCTTCACCCATGCCGTGAAGCCAGATCACGAGCGGCAGTTTCTTCGGAAACTCGTGAATCCATTCATTGCCGTAATTGCTGTCCAAAGCGGTAAAAGCCCGCTTGGCATGTTCCAGATCCGGCGTGAAATAGCCATACTGGATCGGCAGAGGAGCATAGTGGCTCACATCGTCCTTCCAGCCGATGAGCTGAGGGCAGATATCTCCGATGCACTCATCAAAGACCCATCCGCTGGTGGGAATCTTCCCGGGAATCTCCTTGATCTGAGTCACCCGATACTTGCAGTCCACAAAGACGTTGTATCCTCCGGGCAGCAGTCCGGTCCCTACCGTATAACCAAGACCGATGGTCGGTTCGTAAGGCATTTCCAGGGTGATATACTCGCCTTCATAGACCCGGCGGCCGTTCTTATCGCTGGGATAGGCCGCATTCACAGGACGGTAGCCGCGGGAAGGATAGATCCTTTCGCCGGGCCATTCATGCTGTTCCAGGATTACTTCTCCGCTCTTCGGATCACAGCGCTCCACATAGACATTGAAGGTATCCTTGTCTACGCATTCTGCTCTGACGGTCTTGGGTGCGCTTAAGATCAGCTTGGTGATATAGGGAAAATTATCGGTTACTTCCGTAAAGGTTTTATAGGGATACATCGGCTGGCTCCTTTCAAATCTGACGATTGGCCTTGATGAGTTCAGCAAGTGAAATATGCGGGTTGCGGTAACGGGCGTTCGGGTTTGGTTCTTTCACGCAGACCAGCTTGATGGCATTCTCTGGGCAGGCATGTGAACAGCCCATACAGTTGATACAGTTGGTGTAATCATAGACAGGCCGTCCGTTTTCCAGATGGATGCATCCTCTGGGGCAGACCCTGGTGCAGGTTCCGCAGCCTACACAGGCATCCGTAACGCCGTACAGCGGGAACGAATACATGTGACCCATTTCTTCGGTCATCTTCATAAATCCGTTATAGAAATTCTTCTCTTCTTCAGAAGCGAACTGGATCTCCTGTTTTTGAGCATCGATATCGGCCTTCAGCAAGGCGATATGTTCATCGACTTTCTTTTCAGGATCCAGTTTTTTCTGTTGTTCCATATCAAAAACGATGATCGCGTTGTCCAGCATGATGATGGTGTTAATATAATCAGCTTTTCTTCCAAGGCTCATTAAAAATTCCTGAGCCCGCTCCGCTACACCGCCGTGGTGCATGCCATAGGTAACGATGATATAAAAGTAATTTGCTTCAAAGGTGGATGTGCGGATAAACTCCTTGACATATTCCGGCAGATCCAGTTCAAAAATGGGACATACGATGCCGATTTTATCAGCTTTATAATGCCGCTCGACCTTCTTCATTTCCTGGGGAATACTATAAAGTTCCGTATCCAGCTGTTTGGCCACATACAGACTGTTTCCTGTTGATGTAAAATAGAATACCATGTTTTTCTCCTTACAGAACTTCCTTCAGCAGTTCAAAAACTTCTTCCCGTTCCAGTTTTCGTACATTTCCGCCGGAAAGTCCACAGGTATCCGCTACTTTGTGAAGAATCTCTTCGTTGATATCCAGACCTTCTCCTGTAAGGGTGCTGTCCAGACCAATTTCCTTAATAAAGTCGGCAAGCGTCTCTATCGCTTCCAGCGCCAGTTCGGTCTCGGTTTTGCCGGCAGGATCCAGATCGAAAACAGCCTTTCCGAAACGGGCAAATTTCTCTGGTGCATCATAAACGATATGACGGTAATAACTGGGATGGATCACGGCCAGCGTCATGCCGTGATTGCAGTTGGTGTATGCACAGATCTGGTGCTCGATCGCGTGGCACTGGAAGTCTCCGGGTTTGCCCATGTTGAAAAGGAATGTCTGCACCAAAGAGGAATCCCACATGAGATTGCCCAGTATTTCGATATTGGAGGGATCCTTCAGATATGCCCGGATGTTCTCTACGATATCATGCATCAGTGCTTCATTCATCCGATCCATGACTCCGGTTCCGCGGCCGAAATAAGTCTCCATACAGTGACTCAGATTATCGAAGGCACAGGCCATCAGTTGTTTTTTGGGCACGGTCAGAAGATAGGTTGGGTCGAGAACAGCAAACTCTGCATAGGTACCAGGAAGATTTCCCTTGCGCTTGAGCTCCTCATTGGTGATTCCGGCGCCGTTATCCATCTCCGAACCGGTTCCGCTGAGCGTGACCACGGCACCCCACGGTATACCTTCCATCTGAAGCTTATGATCCACCGTGACCATCTCCCACAGATCCTTGGGCGCCTTGGCAGCTGCCGCAATGACCTTGGCGCAGTCCATGACCGAGCCGCCGCCTACAGCCAGGATGAAATCCACCTTTTCCTGTTTAACAACTTCCACGCCTTCCAGAACCTTGGCGTAAGTGGGATTGGACATGATCCCGCCGAAATCGATCACTTTCTTTCCGGCCTGTTCCAAAGCTAAGACCAATGTATCATAAAGACCGCTGCGTTTGACAGAACCGCCGCCGTAAGCCAGCATCACATTCTTACCCATATGAGAAAGTTCCATCGGCAGTGCTTTCTGAAGAATATTCGTTCCAAAATGAACCCTTACCGGGCAGTAATACAGAAAATCATTCATGATAAAGACCTCCCTTGCTTTTATGGTTTTATTATAGCAGGGGAGGTCTGAAATGTGAAATATCAATATTAAATATATTGTTATTCAGAACATGAATAGCCGAGCGTCTTCAGAAAAACCTGGATCACCGGAGACTGGACAACATGCTTCTTCCAGATCAATACCGGAGAAACAACATGAGCAGGGCGCAGAGGAACAAAGCAAAGCCCGCTTTCTGTCAGTGCCGGATCATTGAGACACAGAACCAGTCCGGTTCCATTTTTCACAAACGGCAGTGCATTGCGTATGAGGTTATAGGTAACCGCAATTTCCGGTTCGCCATCCAGCCATCCGATCAGCTGCTTCTGAAAGGCTTGGTTCTCCGGCAGAATCAACGGATACTGCAGCAAGGCCTGCCCTGTGATACTTTTATTCTGAGCCAGCGGATGCTCCAATGGAACGATGGCGCCCCAGCTTTCCCACCGATCGATTTCCAGCTGATGATACCGTTCGAGATTCCCAGACCGCATAACAAAGCCAAGATCCAGTACGCCTTTATCGATATCGGCACGAATTTCATCGGCATTTTCAGAGATAATGTGGAAAACCACCTTTGGATGACTCTTCCTGAATTCTTTGATCCTATCCGCTATATAGGAAAAGGATTCTGTTTCACCAGCTCCCAGATAAATCTCTCCAACCAGATCGGCAGATTCCGCTTTCTGCGCGACTGCTTTCTGATAAAG
>JAFOIR010000005.1 GCA_017420625.1 Bacillota bacterium | reverse complement strand
TTTGTCGGCTGTCTGGTACAGACACCATTCTTCATTGCGGCAGGCAAATTAAAAAGGATCCCGGTTGCGACCCGTATGGCATTGGCGCTCTCCGGTATGGCTTTGATGCTGGTTTTCTACTTCATTGCAGGCCGCCCGTGGATGATCCTTTTCGGTTCCGTCTTCTACTTTGTGGGCTACAGTGTTCTGCTGCCGACCTATCGTGAAAAAGGGTCCGGCCTGATCGAAGGGCGTCTGATGACTACTGCGCAGAGCCTGATCGATGCGGTCTTCGGATCACTGGCCGGCATGTCCGGTCTGTTCTATGCCGGTTATGTCATTGATACGCTTGGCCCGAAAATGCTGGTCACCTTTAGTATTTTCACTTTCATCATTCCGCTTGCCATCGTCTATGTACAGCTCATGAAGTATCTGAAAAAATCGAAAGAAGCAAAAAACAATGCAGGATAATTTTACTCGCTTTGATATGACCAAACCGCCTGTGAGGCAGGCCAACTACCTAAGGCCGCTCATCTGGGCGCTCACGATCCCGGAAGTGACGCTAAGGGGATCGAAGATCATCAAAACCGGGATGGAAGGGATCAAACCGCCTTACCTTTTACTTTGCAATCATAACGCCTTTTATGACTTCAAAGTTGCAACCAAGGCGATCTTTCCCCACCGCGCGAACTATATTATTGCGATCGACGGCTTCATTGGCCGGGAATGGCTGCTGCGTCAGGTCGGCGGTATCTGCAAGCGTAAATTCACGAACGACATTCAGCTGATCCGTCACATCCGTCAGGTGTTCAAAAACGGCGATATCCTTATTCTTTACGCAGAAGCCCGGTATTCGCTCTGCGGTACCACGGCAGTTCTTCCGGATTCACTCGGCAAACTCTGCCGATCCATGGGGGTACCGGTGGTGAGTCTGATCTGCCATGGTCATCATCTGCAGTCACCTTTCTGGAATCTGCGGAAGCGCAAAGTGCGCGGGATGACGGCTGAGATGAAGCTGCTCTTCACTCCGGAACAGCTGAAGAAAACACCGGTGGAAGAAATCAACCGGACGATCCGCGAAGCTTATCGCTATGACGATTTCGCCTGGCAGAAGGAACATCAGATAAGGATCACGGAACCCTTCCGGGCAGAGGATCTTCATAAGGTGCTCTATCAGTGTCCGGCCTGCGGTAAAGAATACCGGATGGCAAGCAAAGGAACCAGGATCTTCTGCGAAGCATGCGGGAAGGAATGGGAAATGACGGAGCTCGGTGAGCTTAAAGCGGTAAAAGCCGGCAAGGCGGATTCGCCTTCCGAAAACGGCGGGATCGTGACCGAGTTTTCCCATATCCCGGACTGGTATGAATGGCAGAGAGCGAATGTGCGTAAAGAAGTGGAAGAAGGAACGTACTCGTTTGAAGGTCCCTGCCACGTCAATTCCCTGCCGAATGCGAAACGCTATATTCCCCTGGGACAGGGGACGCTCACCCATAATATGGATGGGTTCTACGTCCGCGGAAGCGGAAAGTATGGCCCCTATGAAATGAAGATCAGTGCGAAGGAACTGTATTCCTGCCACATTGAATATCACTATCTTGGAAAATATGGAGATTGTGTGGATCTCAACACCCTCACGGATACCTTCTATACCTATCCGGAAGGAAATGATTTTTCCGTGACCAAGATGGCGCTTGCCACAGAAGAACTGTTTTATTACTATCATCCGGATAAGATCCGGTAGACGGAGGACAAGATGAAAGTACTGACCGTCATGATTGCCACGTTAGCGGTGCTCCTTGCACTGATGGCCAATCTGCTCCTCAAGCCCAAAGCCACCAGCCGGATGGCGACGGTCTTCGGCTGGTCAGCGAACGTACTCGGCTTCCTTCTCTACGGCTATGGCTATGCTGTATTGGAGACCAACGTGCTGATGGCGATCCTGAAAACGATCTATGCGGTCTTCGGGATGTTCCTTGGCAAGGATGCCATGGGCGATATGCAGGCCCTTTCGTTTTTCGATCTTTCGATCGTCAAGCTGCTGCTGTATCTGGCTCAGATGTTTGCTCTGTACCTTACCGCCAGTGCAGCGATCTCCGCTTTCGGCTCCAATTTGATCAATCAGCTGAGAGGGCTCATGCTCCGGTATGGCCCCGTCCATCTGATCTATGGTATCAGTGACGAGACGCTGGCGATCGGCAAGGAGATCGAAGCGAGCGGCGAAGACGTTGCGTTTATTGCCGGTTCGTTCTCGGACGATGACCGCAGGGCGATCCGCGAGCTTCACGGCGTTTTCCTGTCAGATGAGCCGGCGCTTGCCGGAAATACCAGGTTCTTAAAGAGGATCCGGATCGGCAAACGACCCAGGAAGATCGTACTGTACGCTATCAGTGACAGCCCTTCCGCCAATATCTCCTATGCTGAAAAGTTCCTTGCATCCCTCGAAAAGGTGGGAGCGCCGATGGATTCCGTCCGGCTGGTGCTCTGCGCAGAGGAGAACTATGATGTTGCGACTCTGCAGGGCAGCTCCAGTCAGTATGGATACGGAAATATCTTTTCCTTTGAACGTCCGGACCTGGCAGCTCGTATCATGATCAAAGAGTGCCCGCCGTATGAGACCGTAGTATTTGACGAACAGGGCCAAACATCGGAGAACTTTGAAGCCATGGTGATCGGGTTCGGCGATGTAGGCAAGGAAGTGCTGAAGAAGATCGTACTGAACACCCAGTTCCCGGGCAGTCATTTCCATGCAGCTGTCTTCGATCCTTTGATCGACCGGATCGACGGTAATTTCCGTTACCGCTTCGGAGGGATGCTGGATGCCTATGATATCGATCTCATTTCGGCAGACGGCCGGAGCAAGGCAGTCTTCCAATATATTCAGGAACATGCGGGAGAACTCAAATATATCGTGATCGCGACGGGATCAGACTCCATGAACGAGCACATCTCCCGTGATCTGATGGTGATCCTGCAGGATACCGCCTGCAAAGCGGCGCTGATCGAGTGTTCGCTCGACTCTGTTACGCGGATCTACTACGACAGAGGCAATAAGGAGATTGAGTCCTGGCCGATCTTCACGAAGGATCTGATCAGTACAGACAAGCTGGATGAGATGGCAATGATCATCAACCAGTATTATATGAAGGGAAACGGCCGATCCAAGGAAGACAACTGGCGCGACTGTGACTACTTCAGTCGGATGAGTTCCCGTTCCTCTGCTGACTTTATCCCTGTGTTTTTAGCCATCAGCGGCAAAAAGGAAGAGGATGTCAGAAAGAACGGATGGATGATCTCTGATCAGATGATGGAAACCCTTGCAATCGCTGAGCATGAACGGTGGTGTGCTTTCCATTATGCACATGGATTCCAGCCCATGGATAAAGCCGAGTGGCAGGAACGTGCCGGGATCTACCGCCAGCAGAAAGAGGAAAAAGGCAAAGCAACGATCCGGATCGGAAAGGATATGGTTCGCCGCCGGCATGCCTGCCTTGTTCCCTGGGATGAGCTTGATGAACTGTCCGGGCGAGAGGAAGCGGTCACCGGAAAGAATCCGCAGTACAAGGCAATGGATATCGCGAATATCAAGGCGATCCCCGAGATTCTCAAACAGATAAAGTAAAACTTACCATACAGAAGGAGAGTAGTTATGAATTGTCCTAATTGTCAGGCACCATTGGGTGAAGGCGTTCTGTTCTGTGGACAGTGCGGAACAGATCTGAGAAACTATCAGCCGAATGCGGCAGGAGAGCCGGCGGGTAATCCGATCGAGCAGCCTTGGCAGCAGGCGCCGCAGCTGGATGAAGAGATGACCGTCGTGGAGTATCCGGCCTATGATCCGAATGCGATACCGCAGGCGGCCGGGACGGATCCGAATGCGTATGCTCCGGGACCGCAGTTTGACCCGAACAGTATTCCACCGATGAATCCGCAGTTTGATCCGAACAGCATTCCACCGATGGGTCCACAGTTTGATCCGAACAGCATCCCGCCCCTCGGACAGGATCCCGGCAGCTATCAGCCTGGTCCCGAACCGGAGAAGCCGAAAAAGGAAAAACGCAGCAAAAAACCGCTGATTATTGCGATCGCGGCGGCTGTTGGTCTGGCTGTCATCGCACTGGCCGTCATATTGATCTTAAAAGGCGGCAGTTTCGGAGGCGGCGGAAGCAGCAAGAAGGCGGAGGGATTCTCAAAGTATGCCCTTTACTTCAAGGACGGTGAGCTGTTCTATTCTGATCTGAAGAAAGATCCCTGGCAGGTGACGGATAATCTGTTCCCGGATGATTACTGGGGCAGCATGTCAAAGGATGATGGTTCAAGCCTTCGTTCCTATGTCTGGATCACCAAGGACGGCAAGACGATCTACTATCCGGACAAGATGCGCGGTGAGACAGATGATGGCTATACGCTGTACAGCCGGCCGCTGGCTGCTGGAGAAAACGGCGAAGTCAAGAAGATCGATTCACATGTTTCTTCCTACATCGTGAACGAAGCCGGCACACTGATCACCTATAAGAGCGGTTCCGATACGCTTTATCAGTATGACGTGAAGAAAGACGAGAAGACAAAGCTGGCAACGGATATTTCCTATTACACCGCTTCCAAAGACGGCAAGGTCGTCCTGTATGAGAATGAGGATTATACACTTTTTGCGATCCCGCAGGGCAAAGACAAGATCAAGATCGCTACCGACATCGGCAGCTACCAGATCATGGACGACAACAAGACGCTCTTCTACACCAAGAATGATGCGCTTTATCGTCAGGTGATCGGAGACGATAAGGAA
>JAFOIR010000396.1 GCA_017420625.1 Bacillota bacterium | reverse complement strand
GTCAACTCCCGTCTGGCCAGCCGCGGTATTCCGGTCTCCTGTGAAGTCGATATCTACGGTGCGCTGTCCGAGTATATCGGAGCCTGCATTTCCGAAGACGCTGTCACTTTGCTTGATATCAACAACTCTGTTCCGAGAGAAATGTGGGAAGAGAGCATTAAAGGCAAGTTTGATTATGTGCTGACGGATACATTCATGGGATTCCACTGCGGCAATACGCCTTCCTGCAAGATGTGTGCGGATCGTGCGGTCAAATATCAGCTGATCCAGCATCGGTTGCTTGAGCCGGAAGGATCCGAACCTGACTTTACCCGCGGCACGCTGGAAGGTGACATTGCGCCTTCAGAGATCACTTTCTACCGTCTGCAGTGCGACAGCGAAGGCGTCCTTCACAGCTACATCGCAGAAGGAGAAGTGCTTCCGGTTGCTACGAAATCCTTTGGTGGCATCGGAGTCTTCGCGATCCATGAAATGGGACGTTTCTACCGTCACGTTCTGATCGAGAAACGCTATCCGCATCACGGAGCAGTTGCGTTCGGACATTATGGAAAGGCATTTTTCGAAGTGTTCCGGTATCTGGGCGTAAAGGACATCGCTTACAATCAGCCGAAGAGTCTGCCGTATCCCACAGAAAATCCTTTTGCCTGATCTTCAGAAGAAAGCAGAATAAAGAGAGGTAATAACTGATGAAATTCTTTATTGATACAGCTAATGTTGATGAAATCCGTAAAGCCAATGACATGGGAATCATCGCTGGTGTGACCACCAACCCCAGTCTGATTGCCAAAGAAGGACGCGATTATGCCGAAACGCTGGCAGAGATCGCATCGATCGTCGACGGCCCTATCTCCGGGGAAGTCAAGGCTACCACTACCGATGCCGAGACAATGGTCGAAGAAGGCCGTGCTATCTATGCTCTTGATCCCAAGCACATGGTCGTCAAGATCCCCATGACAATGGAAGGTCTGAAAGCCATCAAACAGCTTTCGCGTGAAGGAATTCCCACGAACTGCACCCTGATCTTCAGTGCCAACCAGGCGCTTCTGGCAGCTCGTGCCGGAGCCACCTATGTTTCACCTTTCCTTGGCAGATTGGATGATATCTCCTCTCCGGGATTTGAACTGATCGAGGATATTTCCGATATCTTTGCTCAGTACGACGACATCGACTGTCAGATCATCGCAGCTTCCGTCAGAAACGGTGTTCATGTAACGGAGTGTGCGCTGGCAGGTGCCGACATTGCAACGGTCCCCTATAAAGTACTGGAGCAGATGACCAAACATCCGCTGACGGATCAGGGAATCGAAAAATTCAAAGCGGATTACAAGGCAGTATTTGGAGAATAAACTCATGAATAACGAAAAGAAAAGCATTCAGCCAGGTGATCTGGTATTCTTCGTCCGCACGGTTGGCGGCAAAGTTTTTGACGGAACGGTTCTGGCCGTGCATCCGGACGGAACATATAAGATCCATGATGCCTCCATCGGCGGCACCTATGAACATATTCCCGGCGAACATATCTTTACAGACCGCAGCGATGCGGAAGCACGCAATGAAGCAGACTTCGCAGCGGAAGTGGACGCTTATCTTTCCATGATTCATGATGAAAAGGATCTGCTGCAGTTTATGTTCAATATCAATGTTGCTCTTACAGAAGGGCAAACCAACTGGGCAGCCCGCAAAGCGGCAAAGCTTAAAGCAAAAGAAATTCTGGATATTGATCTGATCGATGTAATCGACGGCAAATAAGTCAGGAGTCTGTGCCAAATAGCGCTGTGAAAAATCAGCTGAATTGTGATCGATTTTCTTTCACGATTCAGCTGATTTTTGTTGGACATTTGTTGGATGCGTGGTGGTAAAATTAGTCAGATAGTCGTATAATATACCGTGGAACTTAGTTTGGAGGAACGAATCATGGCACTTTCCGGGACAGACACTTCCGAGAAATGTCTACTTCATCATGGATGAGTTCGGTAATATGCCGAAGATCGACAAATTCGGTCAGATGATCACAGTTGGTCGTTCCCGTAAGATCTGGTTCAGTATGGTCGTCCAGTCTTTCGTTCAGCTGACAAACGTTTATGGCAAGGAGGTTGCTGATATCGTTATCGGTAACTGCGGTGTGAAAATGTTCATCGGTTCGAACGATACGGATACCTGTAAGATGTTCTCGGAGATGTGCGGAAACATGACTGTCCGGACAACCTCTACTTCCAGTTCTCTTGGATCAAAAGCCGGAGATATCAATGTGTCGACGAATACGCAGGTTCGTCCGCTGATTTATCCCAGCGAACTGCAGCGACTGAATAACCAGGAGAGTACCGGAAACAGTATTATTGTTTCCTTTAACTCATTCCCGCTTAAAACCAAATATACACCATCCTACAAATGCCCGTACTATACGTTTGGTCCGATGGATCTGACAGAGATTCGGAGCAATATGTTCCGGGCTGATGAAGTATTTTACGATCTTCGTGAACGTAATGAGAAGGTCCTTGGCGCATCCTAAATGATCTTCGTATATCAGTTGATCAGTTTGCGAAGAGAAAGGAGAGCCTTATGACAGAATTTGAACGCGAGATCAAAAAGGTCTTTCTTGGAAGGACGATTCTTCTGGAAGATGGTCGTCTGTCTCCGATCGGACCGGATGATCTGGCGATTTCAAGTGGTGTGGCAGATGGTGCACTTTGAATTCGTATTCTGGGTGTAGGACATAAAAACCAGAAGCTGGAAACATCTCTGGGAACGGAGGAGACTTGCGAAGCGATCCGAAAAGCGATGAAAGACATCGGACGTGCCGTGTTCTTCCGGGAACAGCCTGAGGTCGTTGCCTGTATTATCCGTTATGTATTGACGAAACCGGCGATGCTGACATTTACCTTCCGGGATGAAATACCGGTACTGACAGCATGGGCAGGCAGAAGTCTGGGCGGTCCGATAGCCAGAAGAAGAGCGCTGTCAGCGCTGAAGAGAAAACTGCCGGATGCAATCAGTTTTTCACAGGAGGCAGCACCCGAGGAAGTAAAGGAAGAAAAACCGAAAAAAGAAAAGAAAAAGCGGCCAAGTGCTCAGGAAAAGAAAGCGCTGAAAGAGCAGCTGAGACAGGAAGCGATCGAGAGAAAGAAGGAACGGGAAGCTTTAGTCGCTCAGCGAATTGCAGAAATGGAAGCTTTTGAAAGCGATCTGAGAAAAAATACAGAAAATAAGGCACAGGAGAAAAAGGAGGAGAAATAGTGTGAAAGAAAGTAGAGGACAGCCAAAAAGTGGCGCACTTAAACAAGCTATTGAAAAATAGCCTTTCGTGACAGGGTTGATTTATAATGACTTTAAGAGGCAAGCAGGGATTCGTCAATGATCCCTTCTGTGATTAAAAGTTTTTTGGCCTGTTTTATAGCCTTTTCCTTCTGTTTTTCCTTGAGGGGTTCAGGCATATCAATCTTGTAAAGATCGGTAGGATTCCACACCTCGCCTGTAGACAGCATTTGATAGGCGGCAGTAAGGATCATCCTGGCGATCGCAATGATGGCGCGTTTCTTACCACGACGTTTCATGATG
>JAFOIR010000395.1 GCA_017420625.1 Bacillota bacterium | reverse complement strand
TCTTATCACCGTTACGGATAACCGCCGCTACTACTCTTATTGATTTCATCTCAAATGCAACTCCAAAAATGGACCCCGGGGACTGTCCCGGGGGTCCATTATACTACATGTGGTGTTCTTTTTCCTCTCGTAAATGGACCCCCACCCCCGTCACGGGGTCCATAATTTGTGCTTCGAGAGCGAATTTGATAAACTGACATCGGACGAAATGCGGGAAAGGAGTACAACATGGGGAAAACAAAGTTTATCGCATCGGGCGATTCATTTATTACGAGAAGAATACCAAAGGATGGGTATCCCGGATTTGAGGATCTGAAAAAGCTGATCAGTGAACACGATGTGGCGTTCAACAATCTGGAAATGACATTTCATGACCGGGAAGGGACTCCGGCCGCGGAAAGCGGCGGAACCTGGGCTATGACGGAGCCAGGATGTCTTGATGATCTGATGGCGTTCGGATTCAACCTTTTTGCCACCGCTAATAATCATTCCGGTGATTACGGGGAAGGCGGGATCCTGGCCACGATCCGGCATTTGAAGGAGCGGGATATGGTGTTTTCCGGCACCGGCGCGAATCTTTTTGACGCATCTCGGGCCTGCTATCTTGAGACAAAACAAGCACGTGTGGGGCTTATCAGCGCAAGCTCCACGTTTCCGCCTTCGAGTGCGGCAGGTGGACAGAACGGCGCTGTGACGGGGCGTCCGGGGATAAATCCGCTGCGGTTTCAAACCACCTATCATGTGACAAAAGAGAACTTTGATGCAGTCAAAAAGCTGGCCGACATCACCTGCGTCAACGCATACGAAGAGTATGGAATCCGACTGGGATACCTGAATCCGAAACCGGAGAATACGAAGAGTTTTGGGAAATATCAGTTCCAATTGGACGAGGTCAACGAAGTCCGGACGGCTCCGGATCAAAAAGACCTGGAACGGATTGAAGCGGAAGTGAAAGAAATGGAAAGGCAGGCAGATATGGGGATGGTCAGCCTTCACGTTCACGAGCCGAAGCTTGATGATATGACGGTTGCGCCGGAGTTTATGGAGATTGCAGCAAGAGCCTGCATCGACGCCGGGGCGAAAGTGGTGATCGGACATGGACCACATGAGCTGCGCGGTTTTGAATTTTATAATGGAGGGTTGATCCTTTATAGTCTCGGCAACTTTATCTTTGAGACCGAGACCATTTCCATGCAGCCCTATGATGCGTTTTATACGAAGAATCTGTCTCAGGAAACCAAGATCGGGGAATACATGTCCTCCCGCAGCAAAAATGACACGCAGGGGTATCCGTTGTGTGAAAATATCTGGAGAAGTTTGCTTGCCGGATGGACGATAGAAGACGGAAAGATCACGGAAGTCCGGTTCTATCCTATCTCGCTCGGTTTCGGCAGGAAACGGACAGAACGAGGGATTCCTGCGCTGTCTTACGATGATGAGACGCTGAAATACTTTGACAGTCTAAGCCGTCCTTACGGGTGTGGGATTGAGATCCGTGATCATATTGGATATTTTCATCCCTGAAAACTTGCAATTAAGTTATTCATGTTCATGGAGTTAATATACTCCATACTTCCGGAGATGCGTTTCACCATCTTGATGCCGATATGCGCAACAGGATCTTCATCATTCAGCAGGTTGACGTAGTCGATGGGATTGAAGGAACTGCAGTTGTCCCGGATCCGCATGACCCAGCCATCTTCGTTTTTCGTGATCCTGAGATCGATGCTGTAATGCCTGTTGTCGCGAAATCCGTATCTGACCACATTGCCGGCCATCTCTTCGACTGCAAGGGAAACAAAGTATGCGTTTTTTTCGGAGCAGCCCGCCTCTTTGCAGGCAGCACGACATGCTTCCGATGCTTCTATTACTTCTTCCATATTTCCGATTGACTTTTCATAGATGAGCAGCGGCTTTTTGTCAAAGTCCGCGGGCAGCAAAGCTGCGCGCTCCAGAAAGCGCGGTCCCCGTTTTGTTCTGATCAGGATCACGATGCTAAACAAAAGCAGCGTGATCGTCTCGCCCACAAGATAAGAAAACCATACGCCGTCCAGCCCGAACAACTGCCCCAGGATGAACCCGCTTAATGCAATGCTGGCAAAGTTATCCATGAAGACATAGGCATATACCATGACTTCCTTTCGCACCGCCTGATAATGGCTCTTTAAAACCACATTGAAAGAGTAGAAGACCGTACACAGGATAAAACAGCGGAACGCTTTGACGGCGATGTCTGTGAGGTCACCTCCGCCACGCAGGAAAAGCGGCATTAACTGTCCGGAAAAGAGGAACAACACGACAGACAGGACACCATTCATGATCAGGGAATACTTCAGGGAATCCCTAAGCAGCATCATGATGGAGGTTTTGTCCCTTTCGCCGCGGAAGACACTGCCCACCAGTGTGACAGCTCTTCCGGTACCGGTCCCTATCGTCATACAGAGGTTTCCGGCAGAGGTAACGGCGGTGAGTACGGCGACGCCGTCCGTGCTTCCGAGGGAACGGATGACAAAGTTTAAAGATATCACAAGGAATGCCCGGCATAATTGCTGCATGGCATAGGGCATGCCATATCTGGCAATATCCAGCAGGTTCGCTCCGTTCAATTTTGTCAGCGAAAAATGCAGGATACGGTTTTTGTTTAAAAAGTGCAGCATGATGACAGCCAACGCCGCATAAAAACTAAATGTTACGGCGAGCGCCATACCGAGAAGCCCCTTGTGGAATACAAGTCCGTTTAAAACGGCGAGCACGACATCTACCACCGTCATGGTTATGGTGGAGGCGAAGACTAACTTCATGTCTCCATCAATCTGAAGAACGGCGATCAGTGTCGTGACCAGAAACATCGCAGGCGCACACAGTCCATAGCCTCTCAGGAAATCAACCGCCATAGGAAGGGTATCGCCGGTTGCGCCAAACATTATCGCAAGGGGCTTTGCACAAAAGATCGTGATCAGCATCACCGCAACGGACAGGAGAAGGGTAAATTCCATGCCGATGGAGAACACCTTATTTGTTTTTTTGACATCTCCCTCTCCGACGATCCGGCCGCACACCGTGGAGATCCCTGTGCCGCAGGCACCGCCCAATGCCATGTAGACATTGATCATCGGCGTGACAAAACCGTAGGCTGCCATGGGAGTAACACCCAGGAGCGAACCGGTGACCATCCCGTTCACCGTGGCGCTTATGAGGCTGGCGAGAACAGACATGGTCTGTACCAGAAAGGTATTAAAAAAGATTTTCCTGACGATGTGATCGTTCATTGCAAGGGTTCCTCAAGTTTTTGAAAGAATTGTTTCTGTTCTTCGGTACGAAGCACCCGCACCGGCTTCAGCTGATTTTCGGAGATTCCCTGCTTATACATTTTCAATTCGCGATACAGAGAATAGGTTTCTTTCTGCAGAAAGACGAGTTTCGGAACTCCCATATTTCCGCCAATGACATAATGCGCATAGGAGGTACTGGCTCTTGCAAGCTCATTCTGCATGAGGTTTGCGTACCTTTCATATTTTTCCTTCGGGATTTTCTTTTCGGGCTCCATCAGGATCACGTATCTGCCCGGCTCGGATTCCTTATCCGCATACATGGAAAAGTCAACGATCTTTTCTCCGGAATGCCGCTCAAATTCTTTGATGGCGGTCAACAGATGGTCTTCGGTGAATTTTTCGCCGGCAACCGAAACGATATTATTTTTCCGGTATTTAAAACAGATCATGGGAGACTCATTATAAAAGCCCATCACCTTGATCACATCGCCCATACGGTAACGGTAAAAGCCGGATTGATTCGTGATCACCAGTTCATAGGACTTTCCCTGTTCCAACTCGTCGATCAGAAGGGTCTTCGGATTGCCTTCCTGCTCGCTGTCATCCTGACCTGCCTGGGGATCATCCGGAATAAACTCAAAGAAACATGAAGAAGGAGCCATAATGTAGAACTGGTCAAAAGGATGTCTTGCTGCGGCAAACAGTCCTTCCGAAGAAACATAGGACAGCGTATAGTAAGGCATGGATCTGCCGGAATAGGTCTGCAATTTTCTGGCATAGGAGTAAAAGTTTCCGGCCCAGATGGAAACGATTACGGAAAGATTCGGCCAGATCCTGGTCATAATGGTCTTGTCAAACCCTTTCCGGAATTCGGCCTCCAGTTCACCGGCACGAGCCGGATCCGGTTTCAGGTTTGATGCAAGACTTTTTCTCAATTCCTGGGGCATACTGATCCCTTCCGGGATGACACCGTTATAGATGTCATTGACGAGAGACCGCCATTCTTTATGGATATAATTCATCAGATCCCAGATGGCGGAAATATAGGGAGCAAAAATGCTCGAAATGCTTTCGTCTTTTAAGGCGTAAAGCGCATGGAGATATTTCAGATCCGTGTTTTGGGAAACTCGCAGGACCTCAAAAGGCGTGGAAAACAGATCCTTCAGAGAATCATCATTGGTTTCCCCGCCAGGAAAGCAGACAGCAGAGATAGCACCAAAAGGCACGCCGCAGGGAAGATCCTCTCTTTGCATGCTGAAGATCCCGAGGATCTTGCCTTCCGGCGGAAGCGTATCCATGGTATTTTGATAATATTCTGCCGTAATGGCTTTGGAGAGCGGACCAATGTAGTCCTGCAAGATGGCAAGGCCTCTGTCCGTAACAGGGATCTTTTTGGGAGACCCGCTTGTCCCGGAAGTACTTGCGTAATAGACAACGGGATAGCTGGTGATGAGATTCGTCTCGTTGTTGTTCACCATACGGTCGATATAGGGTTCATAGTCTTCATAAGAAGTCAGCGGAACCTTTTCACGGTATTCGTCCTCATTCCTGATATCCGAAAAATGATATTTTTCTCCGTATTCCGTGGAACTGTTGTCCATCAGAATATCCATCAGCAGACTTCTGTTGACGAGCCCTGCGTCCCGGCAGGCATGATCAAGCTTACGGATACTGTACTTACTATTCTGGGTCATCTTGTCAAAGATGTTGCTTTTTTTGTCTTTCATGGCGAATCTCCTGATCTGTGCATGAAGTGGACCCCGGGGACTGTCCCGGGGGTCCATTATTCGAATTTTATGACAATTTCATTCTTGTCAGTGTAATCCGACTTTACATCAGCGGCAAGTTTTTTTATGAGGACAGCCGAGAGTTCGTCACCCTCCGAGAACGGGTCGAACCTGTCGCCGCCATATGTTATCCTCATCTGAGCGGTCTCGTCAGCCTCCGAATGCTCGATTTCAATGTTTATAGGAAGTCCGTACCCGCTGTGCTCTATCGCATTTCTGATGTTCTGCACAACAAGCTCTTCAAACGCGAGCTCAAGGTCGCGCACTATCTTCGGCGCTATCATGTTGTCTCTGCCGAACTGCTCTATCTGAGCGGTGAAACCGACAAAATCGAAAGTCAGCGAGTTTATCTCAAGCGAGAGCTGTTTCAGACGCTTGATGAATATCCTCGTTTTCTCCTTTGTAGGCGCCCCGAATATCTGCTCGGGAGTTCCTTCTTCATATATTCCGCCCTCATCCATGAAGAATACGCGGTTAGATACGTCGCGCGCAAACTTCATCTCATGCGTAACGATCATCATCGTCATTCCCTCTTTTGCGAGGCTCTTTATGACAGAGAGAACTTCGCCGACCATTGTCGGGTCGAGGGCGGATGTCGGCTCGTCAAACAGGATTATCTCTGGGTGCATAGCTATCGCGCGGGCTATCGCCACACGCTGCTTCTGACCGCCGGAAAGCTCGTCGGGATAGTTTTCCGCTTTCTCCGCGAGCCCGACGCGCTTCAGCAGCTCCATAGCCTCTTTGCGAGCCTGCTCCTTCGGAGTCTTAAGGAGCTTCACGGGTGATGCCATGACATTCTCTAATATATTAAGGTTCGCGAACAGATTGAAAGATTGGAAAACCATTCCCATTTTTCTGCGCACAAGAGTAATGTCGCACTTTGGATCTGTTATCACTTCGCCGTTAACGGTTACGGTTCCCGATGTCGGTTCCTCAAGCTGGTTGAGGCAGCGAAGAAGTGTAGATTTCCCGGTGCCGGAGGGACCGATTATTGAGATCACATCGCCCTTGTTTATCTCGGCGCAGACGTCTTTGAGCGGTGTTATGTTAGCGTATTCTTTACGCAGATGTTCTATCTTTATCATACTCATTTTGCAGCACCTCTCTTTTTGCGTCTGAAATCAACTCTGTTCAGTATAAACTTGAGTATTATCGAAATTATCCATGCGAGGATAAAGTAAATTATCGCGGTCACGATAAGCGGGAAGAATGCCTCGTAAGTACGGCTTCTGATAATATCGCTCATTTTCGTGAGATCCTGTATCGCGATATATCCGACGATGGATGTGCCCTTGAGAAGCGAGATTATCTCCTGCTTATAAACGGGAAGAAAGCGTACCAAAGCCTGCGGGAAGATGAACATGAAGAACGCCTGATTCTCGCGGTAACCGAGGGCGAGTGCTGCTTCGCGCTGTCCGCCGTCGATGCTCTCGATACCGGAACGCATGATCTCGGAAGCGTATGCGCCGAAGTTGAGCGTGAAGCCGATGATCGCCACCCAGACAGCTTCAAGTCCGGATTTTCCGAATACGACGTAATACAGTATCATCAGCAGCACGACCATAGGTGTGCCCTGCAGAAGTTTTACATACAGGTCTGAGATAATGTTCGCGAGCTTGCTTCCCGTGCGCCTGAACAGACAGATAAGGAATCCAAGCAACGTGCCGAACAGTGTTGACAAAACTGTGATAAGAGCGGTCGTACATACACCGCTCAGAATCAGCTTCCATCGATCTTCTCGGATGAAGTTCTTTTCGAAGCTTTCAGCGATCATCTGGATGATGTTGGGGCTCTCATTGGCAGCAGTGGCTTCTTCCGGATTAATATCGGATGTCCTTACCACAAGCACGAGACCGCCCTCATAGAACGGTTCTGAGAAGTTCACACTCTCCTTTCTCTCATCGGTTATAGTCATGGCCGATGCCGCAATATCGTATTTACCCGAGACGAGACCTGTTATGCGCGAATTGAAGTCCGCGTCTTCGTAATCGGGTAT
>JAFOIR010000394.1 GCA_017420625.1 Bacillota bacterium | reverse complement strand
TCCTCGGTATAATCCTTCAGCTTGTAGCGGCAGGAACCGAGAGCGGACGACGGTGTGGTCTTGAGCAGCGCAAGCTCCTCAGGATCCTCCATCTCCATATCCATCAGCTGATCCTTCAGCACACCCTGGATACCGAAGCGCGCTCCGTAGACCTTGGTGATGACCTCGGAATCCAGTGCGGTCTTGATAACGCCGTATGCACTTGCATTGATAACGGAAGTCGGGCCTCCGGACTGACCTATAACACATGCTCCTTTCAGCACATTCATTCTGGTAGTTCTCCTTTCTCATTGCATTCTTCAGTTATTGTACCATCATAGGCCTCATTACGCAAGAAAAATTTGTGTATCCGGGGACAGTTCCCTGAATATGAGGGTTGATTTTCACCGCGGTTATGTTATAATATTAACAGTTCTAAAAGTATTGTACGAAAAGGAGATGTATTTATGGCATTAGTAACTTCTACCGAAATGTTCAAAAAGGCTTACGAAGGCGGCTACGCCATCGGCGCTTTCAACATCAACAACATGGAGATCGTTCAGGCGATCGTCGGCGCGGCCGATGAACTTCGTTCTCCCGTTATCCTGCAGGCTTCCGCAGGCGCGAGAAAGTACACGACCGGCGCGTACATGACCCATCTGGTCCAGGCTGCTGCCGAGACCACCGATATCCCGATCGTTCTGCATCTGGACCACGGCGCAAGCTTTGAGGTCTGCAAAGAGTGTATCGACAGCGGATTCACCTCTGTTATGATCGACGCTTCCTCTCATCCTTTCGAAGAGAACATCGAGATCTCCCGCAAGGTCGCCGAGTACGCTCATGAGCGCGGCGTTGTCGTCGAGGCCGAGCTTGGAACTCTTGCCGGTGTAGAAGACGAAGTTAAGGTTTCCGCTGAGGATTCCTCCTATACCCGTCCGGAAGACGTTGAAGAATTCGTGACCAAGACCGGAGTTGATTCTCTGGCAATCGCGATCGGAACCAGCCACGGCGCATACAAGTTCACTCCCGAACAGTGCACCAGGAATGAGAAAGGCATCCTTGTACCGCCTCCGCTCCGCTTCGACATTCTGGAAGAAGTCTCCAAGAGACTGCCCGGATTCCCGATCGTTCTGCATGGCGCTTCCAGCGTACCGCAGGAATATGTTAAGATCATCAACGAGAACGGCGGCGCTATGAAGGACGCTGTCGGCGTTCCCGAGGAACAGCTTCGTCAGGCCGCCAGAATGGCTGTCTGCAAGATCAACATCGACTCCGACCTCCGTCTGGCGATGACTGCCGGTATCCGCGCGCATCTCTTCGCTCATCCGGATCATTTCGATCCCAGACAGTATATCGGCGACGGCCGCGCCAATGTCAAGGCTGTTGTTGCTCATAAGATCAAAGACGTTCTGGGCAGCGAGGGCAAGGCGTAAGGAAAAGGATACTGTACGATAGACTATCCTATCACAATAAAAACACCGTCTCAAAAACAGTTGCTCACGCAAAGGGTTTTTGAGACGGTGTTTTATTGTGAATGCCAGCAATCGTACAAAGCCTTCTCTATTGGCATTAATCGGAGGGTTCCGCAAAATGGTTTTGCGGGAGGTACTTTTATGCTTTTATTGATTGTATCGAACTATATTCGCCTTGCCTTTGCTGCCGTCACCTGCTGTGCCGGTCAGAGCCATTTCTCGAACTGCGGGAGGAATGCGCGGTGGGCTTTCAGGAGTTTCATGCCCATCTCGCGGATCTGCGGCGGGGTCAGATGCGCGCACATAGGATCGTTCAGCAGAGCTTTCATCGCGAGCTCGAGATCTCCGGTCAGGCCTGCTTCAACGATCATGTCCTGATTGCTGATATGCGGCATGACCACGTTGAGAAGCGGCTTAGGCATCGCGCCCATGACCATCGGTACGAAACCGGAATCCCGGACTACACCGAGTGTCTCTACAATGCTGCCTTGCGGAAGGTTATTGACCTGTCCTTCATTCGGCAGATTGACAACGTCTATGAAATCTTCGCCGGTAAGGAAGGCGTTGATGATGCCTGCCGCGGCTTCGCGGGAGACCGGATGCATGTATTCCTCTTCTCCGTTCAGATAACGCGTTACACGTTCATACGCGTCTTTCTTCATCTTGCGGCGGTCAGCGATCGACGTTCTGACCAGATTGTAGGCCGCCGGTTTATCCTCGCTGCCAGTCAGATAACTTGAGAAAAACTCGCTGATATGCCGGTCCGCAACATAGGGCAGATATCCGTATATATCAAACAGTTCACTGCAGACATTCGCATGGCTGCTGTAGCTTGCGATGTCCTTGAACTCCGTGATCAGCGAAGAAAAAGGCTGTCCGTTCATCTTTTCCCGCAGCATCTTATAACCGTCCCTGCCGTCGATCATGAAATCAAACAGCCAGAAGAAATGATTGGTACCGCCGAAGCGCATTTTGATCTCTTTATCGGATTTAAGGCCAAAGATCGTCTGCAGTACAAAAAGCGATTCATACAGTCCGTGGCACAGGCCGACCGTCCGCAGTTTCGTCGTTTTATAGAACACATTTGTCAGGACTGCCATGGGATTTGTATAGTTCAGAACGATCGCTTCCGGCGCGTATTTCTCGATATTCGCGGCCATTTCCTTGAAAACAGGGATATTGCGCAGTCCGCGGGCCCATCCTCCCGGTCCGACAGTATCGCCGACCGTCTGATAGATCGCATATTCTTCCGGAATTGAGATATCATAGGCCATCGCGTCCAGATCACCGGTCGATATCGTGATCAGGACAAAATCCGCTCCCTGGAAAGCCTCTTCCTGCTTGTCCGTGAAGCGGAAAGTGGCTCCGATCCCGAGCCTTGCGGCATACTGATTGCCGAAATCCGTCATCCTCTGCCCCGCGTGTCTGTCGATATCCAAAATCACATAATCCGCGGACTGCATGGACGGCGTCTGCAGGAAATCATTAATCAGCTTAGGTGACCAGTTGACGCTTCCTCCTCCTACCATCACGATGACAGGTCTTTCTTTGTTCATGTTGTTTCTTCCTTTCTGCTGTGTTTCTTTATTTGCCCTTGATCTCGATCCGGTCAAGGATTCCCTGGACACTGACACCAGGGTGTGTTACATACATTCTGATGACGTCCTCCGTAAACGCCGGATCAGCACCGGTCTTCTCTGCGATCGCGTCCACGGGAACTCCTTTGTCAGCCAGTCTGGTCATCCTCTTTACGAGAGCATAAATATCTGGTGAAGGCGTTCTGCCAAGAAACCTGTCGACCGGACCTGTTCTCAGATCCACTGCTGGAGCGTGACCGTAGTAGACCCTTTTGGGATGCTTCCCCAGAAGGAAATCCCAGCTTTCCCCAATCCGGGTACCTTTATGGAGCTCCAACTCATAGAGAGGGTTCAAATCGCCGACAAAAAGACTTCCATCGTCGAGCATCAGACTGATACTGTCATCGGAATGACCGGGTGTACTGTAAATGCAGCCGTCTATTCCGAGTTCTTTAAGGATCTGCCTGCTCTCTTCAATCGGAAAAGTCCTGGTCTCGCTGTCCCTGATCGGTTTGAAGGCCGCTTTCCTGTCCCTTTCCAGAATCTGATCCGAACCATGGATAAAGCCGGTCTGAATATCGGGAACCAGAATGACCGGCCCCATGTCGGCGATTTCCTGTGCAATGCCCATATGGTCTGGATGATAATGCGAAATCAATATATAGGATATATCCTGGACCTTCTCCCCCGCTTCGCCCATAGCGCGGCAGAAAGCATTCAGAGTCCCTGCCCATCCTGTGTCAAAGAGGACCGCGCCGCTTTTCCCTTTGATCAGATAAGTATTCGTCGTCCCGTATTGAATCAGTCTGATCATTGCAATCCCAGATTCTTTTCTTTCTCAAAGAAAGCTTTGCATAGCTGCTCATATTCCTGATCTGTACAGACCTTTCGGCACATTGGCTCAAAGGACCTGGTAATCTCAAAACACTCCGACAGTTTCCTGCACGGACGCTCCGGGCAATCGGCACAGCTCGCGATCCCCCGTTCTTCGCAGCACCTCACGATCTGGTATCTGCACCGGTTTTCAGGCCTGCAGCCGGTACAGGATATTTCTCCGGCTGACACAACATGATCACGGTATCCGATCATCATCCATAATTCTGCTGTATGAAGAAGCTCTTTCTCTGTCTTTTCATAAGGATGCTTCACATATCTCGGGCATGCGGAACAATCATTACCGCACGCCGCTATGATCTTATCCATGTGCTCTTCTCCTATTAGCTTCGATTCTTTGATCCGATTATACCATAATCTGCTGAAGCGTACAACAAGGCTTTGAAACATAAAGTATAACAGATTTCGCTGGAAAACAGTTGCCGGCAGATGCATCAACAACATGTCCATTGCGAAAGGTTTTTGACTATTCTTGACTATCAGCAAAATAGCATACTCCCCCTCGCAAAAACTTTTTGCGCCAGCAACTGTTTTTGCGAGAGGGAGTATGCTATATATATGATAACCACCAGAAAGCCAATCAAGCCTCTTCCGCAATAGACCTCCGTCCCGTCCACTTCCCGCTGAAGAAATACGGTGCGACGACCACGGCGTATCCGTAGCTTCCGATCGTGAAACCGTACCAGAAACCGTGCAGTCCCAGTCCGAAGACAACACCGAGCAGAT
>JAFOIR010000393.1 GCA_017420625.1 Bacillota bacterium | reverse complement strand
CGTCACCAGCGTAAAAGAAGATCTCAGCTACTATGATTTCTCCTCCGGCGCTCCTGAGCTTGTCTATGAAGGCAAGACCATTGAGGCCATTAAAGACGGTGCATTTGCTGAGTCCGATGCTCGCTCTGCCCCGTACTTCAACGTTCGTATCGACGGCATCACTGAGCTGTCCTGATCACGGATATTGAACCATCATATAGAGAAGCCAGTTTTCTGGCTTCTCTATTTTGAATTATTGTTTGCTGCACAAGAGAGCACACAGGCGGTCTGTGTACTGTCTTATACAGCAAAAGACTCTCAAAGAAAAAGTGGTGATTAACTTGGAAGAACTGGAAAAAAGAGATATTGCCGTTAAAATGCGCGATATCACAAAACGCTTCGGTTCCATCGTCGCAAATGACAAGTGCTGGCTGAACATTTATCGTGGAGAAGTTCTGGCGCTGCTGGGAGAAAACGGCAGCGGTAAGACCACGCTGATGAACATGCTCTCCGGCATTTACTTCCCGGATGAGGGACAGATTTTTGTGGATGGAAAAGAAGTCTCCATTCGTTCTCCGAAGAATGCCATGGCGCTCGGTATCGGTATGATCCATCAGCACTTCAAGCTGGTAGATGTCCTTACTGCTACGGAAAACATCATCCTCGGACTGGACGAACCCGGGAAACTGGATCTGAAGGCGGCATCTGAAAAGATCCGGGAGATCTGCGATCTGTACGGATTTGAAGTCAACCCCGATCAGAAGATCTATGATATGTCCGTTTCTCAGAAACAGACCGTGGAGATTGTTAAGGTACTGTATCGCGGCGCGGATATCCTGATCCTGGATGAACCTACCGCCGTTCTGACCCCACAGGAAGCAGACCGGCTCTTTGTCGTCCTCCGCAACATGCGCGATGCCGGCAAAGCCGTTGTTATCATCACTCATAAGCTTCACGAAGTTATGGATGTTTCCGATCGCGTTGCCGTTCTTCGGAAAGGTGCCTTTGTGGGCGATATGATCACGAAGCAGACAACGATCCCGGAAATGACCAATATGATGGTCGGGCGTCCGGTAACTCTGAATATCCCTCGGAAAAAGATGGACAATGTCTCCCCTCGTCTGGAGGTCCGTAATCTGACCGTGAAGGATTCCGAGGGCATTGAAAAACTCCATGATGTTTCCTTCACTGCCAACGCTGGAGAGATCCTCGGCATCGCAGGTATCTCCGGATGCGGCCAGAAGGAACTGCTGGAAGCCATCGCCGGCCTTCAGAAAGTGGAGTCTGGAACCATTGATTATCTGGATGATGACGGTTTCGCCGATCATCTTGTGGGAAAGACCCCGCTGGAGATCGCAGATCTTGGCGTCACACTTTCCTTCGTTCCGGAAGACCGTCTTGGAATGGGTCTCGTGGGAAGCATGGACCTGACCAACAACATGATGCTGCGTTCCTTCCGAAAAGGAAAGTCGATCTTCACCGACCGCAAGACCCCCCGGGAACTTGCCACCACGGTCGTGGACGAGCTGGAAGTCGTCACGCCGGGCATTACCACACCGGTCAGAAAGCTTTCCGGCGGCAACGTTCAGAAGGTCCTGGTAGGACGTGAGATCGCCGAAGCGCCGACCGTTCTCCTTACTGCATACGCAGTACGGGGACTGGACATCAACTCCTCCTACATGATCTACGACCTGTTGAACAAGCAGAAGGAAAGCGGAGTTGCCGTTGTCTATGTCGGTGAGGATCTGGATGTTCTTGTGGAACTGTGTGACCGGATCCTGATCCTGTGCAGCGGCTATGTCAACGGCATCGTCGATGGCACAGCCATTACCAAAGAAGAAATCGGTTTGATGATGACACATCTGAACCAGAAAGGAGAGTCGGATGAGCAATGATAATCTGAGCACGACGAAAGTGCGTGAGCCTCTGGTCCGAATCGCAAAGCGGACCCAGAGTTCGGTCCTGCGGTCATGGACGATCCGTCTTGTTGCCCTTTTTCTGGCTCTCGTTACCAACGCACTGTTTATTTATTTCGTCACCGGGCTGGATCCGATCAGTGTCTATGTAACCATGTGGGAGGGCACGTTTAAATCCCAGTTCAACTTCTTTACGACGCTTCGTGATACCGCCATGCTGCTGTGTATCGGTATCGCACTGGCTCCGGCATTTAAAATGAAATTCTGGAACATCGGCGGCGAAGGACAGGTCCTTATGGGAGCGTTGGCTACAGCCCTTTGCATGATCTACCTGTGCAATTATCTTCCTAACTGGGCACTGATCCTGGTGATGTTCGTGGCTTCCGTTGTGGCTGGCGCCATCTGGGGCCTCATCCCTGCTTACTTTAAGGCAAAGTACAACACGAACGAAACGCTGTTTACCCTGATGATGAACTACATCGCCATCAACCTGGTGGACAGTCTCACCAACATCTGGCGCGGGGCCAAGTCTTCCATGGGAACCATCAACCAGGCTACTCAGGCCGGCTGGCTCCCGAAATTGTTTGGCTACCGCTTCTCTATCAACATCATGATTGTTGCCGCATTGGCCATTCTGATCTACATTTATCTGAAATACACGAAACACGGCTATGAGATCGCCGTTATCGGCGAATCCGAGAACACAGCCCGTTACGTTGGCATTAACGTTCGCAAAACGATCATCCGCACCATGATCCTCTCCGGTGCCATCTGCGGCATTGCCGGTTTCATTACCGTTGCCGGAAAGAACATGACCCTTTCTATCAACACCGCCGGCGGATATGGTTTCACCGCTATCATCGTTGCATGGCTTGCGAAATTCAATACCGGCTTTATGGCTCTCATATCGTTCCTTCTGATCTTTCTGGAAAAAGGCGCTACGCAGATCGCGTCCGCCTATTCTTCCCTGAACGATTATGCTTCCGCCATCGTTACTGGCGTGATTCTGTTCTTCATCCTCGGATCGGAGTTCTTTATCAATTATCGCCTGATCTTCCGCAAGGGTTCCTCGAAAGGTGGTGAGAGCAAATGACAACATTAATCGCATGGATTAACCGCGCCATCTGGTTCGGTACAGTTATCATGTTCGGCTCCACCGGTGAGATCATTACAGAACGTTCCGGCAACCTGAACCTCGGCGTTCCCGGTATTATGATGCTGGGCGGTTTCGCCGGATTTGCCGGTGCCTACTTCTATGAGAACAGTGTCGCCAACCCATCGGTACTGCTGGTCATCCTGATCACGCTTCTCTGCGGCTTTATCGCCGCAGCGCTCGGCGGTCTGATCTACAGCCTGCTGACAATCACGCTGCGTGCAAACCAAAACGTTACCGGTCTTGCTCTGACGATCTTCGGTGCAGGTATGGCAAACTTCTTTGGTGTCCTTGTTCTCAACGGCGGTACTTCCGTCAAAGCATCCTTTGCTCATGAAGTATTTACCAAACCGATCCCCTACCTCAGCACACATCTGGGCTGGTTTGGCAAAATGTTTTTCTCTTATGGGTTCATGGTATACCTTGCAGTACTGGTCGCCGCCGTATTGAACTATTTCATTTATCGGACGCGCACAGGCTTGAACCTTCGTGCAGTAGGTGAAAATCCCGCGACCGCTGATGCTGCCGGTATTAATGTCACTCGTTACAAATATCTGGCAACCTGCCTGGGCGCCGGAATCACCGGACTTGGCGGTGTATATTACGTCATGGACTATGGTTATGCAACTTGGTCGACAGCGAACTCCATACAGGCTCTTGGTTGGCTTGCTGTTGCGCTGGTCATCTTCGCCACCTGGAAGCCCAAGAACATCATCTGGGGCGCTTATGTGTTCGGTGTGTTCTACTGGTTGTACAACTATCTTCCGAAGATGCTGGGATTCAAGCTTCCCAACTATGCCGTCCAGCTGATCCAGATGGTTCCCTATATCGTTACCATCCTGGTTCTGATCTATGTCAGTCGCCACAATAACAGAGAAAGCCGCGGTCCTGCCGCGCTTGGTCTGTCCTATTTCCGCGAAGACCGTTGATATGACCCCAACAAAGGTGTTGGCTCAAAACTGTTTGAGCCAACACCTTTTCTTCTCTTTGGTCATCATAGTCCGGGCCTTTCGCAAACTCAGGAAGAGAAGCGGTCCGCTGCCGGACAAATTGAAAGACCGAAACGCTTGCACGTTTCGGTTTGTATACATGAAGGAAGGCTGCCTCGATGAGACAGCCTTTTAATTGCATTTTTTCTCAGATCATTAGTGCTTCGGCACCAGGACCTTCGTTCCGCCCATATACGGCCACAGCACTTCCGGAATATCCACGGTTCCATCCTCGTGATAGTGGTTTTCCAGGAAAGCGATCAGCATTCTCGGCGGTGCAACGACGGTGTTGTTAAGCGTATGCGGAAGATACTTTCCATTCTCCCCTTTTACGCGCATATTCAGTCTTCTCGCCTGGGCATCTCCCAGATTGGAGCAGGAACAGACTTCAAAGTATTTCTGCTGCCGCGGGCTCCATGCCTCGATATCACAGCTCTTGACTTTAAGATCTGCCAGGTCTCCAGAGCAGCAATCCAGCTGGCGTACGGGAATCCCCATGCTGCGGAACAGTTCTACGGACATTTTCCACATTTTATCATACCATTCCATGGACTCCTCCGGCTTGCAGATCACGATCATCTCCTGTTTTTCAAACTGGTGGATCCGATATACGCCTCGTTCTTCGATTCCGTGGGCTCCTTTTTCCTTCCGGAAGCAGGGCGAATAGCTGGTGAGAGTCTGCGGGAGCGAGTCTTCCTCGATCATCTGGTCGATATATCTTCCGATCATGGAATGTTCCGATGTTCCGATCAGGTAGAGATCCTCCCCTTCGATCTTGTACATCATGCCTTCCATTTCTGCGAAGCTCATAACTCCGGTCACCACACCAGAACGGATCATAAACGGCGGGATGCAGTAGGTGAAGCCCTTGTCGATCATGAAATCTCTTGCATATGCAATGATCCCTTCATGAAGCCGGGCAATATCTCCCAGCAGATAATAGAATCCGTTTCCGGCAACACGACCGGCAGCATCCATGTCGATCCCATCAAAACGTTCCATGATCTCCGTATGGTATGGGATCTCAAATTCCGGGACGGTTGCCTCACCGAATCTTTGAACTTCCACATTGCAGGAGTCGTCCGGTCCGATAGGTACGGATTCATCGATCATCTGCGGGATGACCATCATGATCTTCTTGATCTCTTCTGCCAGCGTACTTTCTTTTTCTTCCAGTTCCGCCAGATGAGCCGCATTCTTCTTGACCTGTTCCTTCAGAGCATTCGCTTCTTCCAGCTTGGACGGATCCTTCTTTGCCTGTCCCATCAGCATGCCGACCTGTTTAGACAGGGTTTTTCTGGATGCACGCAGCTCACTTGCTTCCGTGATTGCCGCTCTGTTCTCCGCATCCAGCCGGATGACTTCGTCCACCAGCGGCAGCTTATCTTCCTGAAATTTCTTGCGAATGTTTTCTTTTACCAGTTCCGGATTCTCTCTCACGAATTTGATATCTAGCATTGGATATTGCTCCTTGTATAATACTATTACTATTTGTTATTATTTCCAGTTCTTCCCCATGTCATAGAGATTTTTGAGCAGGAGTTCTCTGTCGTCATCGTTGTAGTATTCCAACACGATCCGACCGGCCTTTCTTCCCTGCACGATCTTGCATTTTCTGGAAAGCGCCCTTGTCAGATTCTGGCTTTCCTCTGCAGCGTAATCGATCTCTCCGTTCTCCACTTTCTGCTTTCTCGGAGCTCGTTGCATCGATGCTACCAGCTTTTCCGTGCTTCGCACGGACAGTCCCTGATAGACGACACGTTCGGCTGCCTGTTTTTGAAGCTCCGGATCGGTCAATCCGGCAATTGCCCTGCCGTGTCCTGCCGATAGCTTTCCTTTTTCCAGCAAATTGCGAACTTCCTCATGAAGAGAGAGCAACCTTAAAGAGTTAGTAATTGCCGGACGGGACTTTCCGATTCGGTTGGAGACCTCCTCCTGCGTCATCGCGTAGTCTTCCATCAGCGCACGATATCCTTCTGCTTCCTCTATGGGATTCAGATCCTCTCGCTGCAGGTTTTCCACCAGTGCGAGCTCAGCGGTCTGCCGGTCATCGACCTCTATGATATGTACCGGAACTTCATCCAGCTCGGCTTTTCTGGCCGCCCGCCAACGTCTCTCCCCGGCAACGATCTGGTAATAGCCATTCTCCATTTTACGGACAACGATAGGCTGGATAATGCCATAGGTACGGATCGATTCTGCCAGTTCTTCAATCGCTTCTTCGTCAAAGTAGTTTCGGGGCTGTTCCTGTCTGGGCTCAAGTTTGGTCAGGGGCAGTGTCGCTGTCGGCTCTTTTTCTACTGTTACAGTATCTGCACCAAACAAACTGTCCAGACCTGTTCCAAGACTTCTTTTCTTTGTTGCCATGACATTAATCCTCCGGTAGGCTCTGCCGATGAATGAATTCATCCGCCAATTTCATATAAGCACGGGATCCCCGGTTCCATTTATCGTATATGATACCGGGTTTTCCGAAGCTGGGTGCTTCTGCCAGCTTTATGCTTCTCGGAATCACCGTTTCAAACATACGATCTTCAAAGTATTTTTTCACTTCCCAGGCTACCTGCTGTGTAAGATTCGTCCTGGAATCATACATCGTGAGCAAGATTCCCTCCAGGTGGAGCTTGGGATTCAGATTTTTGTTACATAATTTAATGGTTCCTATCAGATCCGCAATCCCTTCCAGCGCATAATACTCACACTGTAGAGGAATCAGAACGCTTTCCGCAGCGGTAAAAGCGATTACCGACAACAGTTCTAGAGACGGAGGACAGTCCAAAATGATATAATCATACTCTTTTTGAAGTGTTTTTATCTGATCGCGAAGAAGAAATTCCGCATTTTCCACTTCAACCAACTCAACGGTAGCCGCAGAAAGCACTTTGTTGGACGGAATCACATCACCGTACGGTGTTTCCACGATACAATTCTGTATTTCCTCATTTCCAACCAGCTGATCATATAGATTTGGTTTTGTATTCTTAGGGATTCCCATACCGGAAGTGGCATTTCCCTGCGGATCACAATCAATAAGCAGTACGGAATGCCCTTTTTTATGTAAAGCAGCCGTCAAGTTGACGCTGGTCGTTGTTTTTCCGACGCCACCTTTCTGGTTGGCAACTGCAACAATTTTTGGCATATAATCACCTCATCGTTATTTTAGCATTGGCACACATCGTTTTCAACTCGCAATGTTCCACGTGAAACGTCAATGTCAAACAGATTCTTTTGTACTTCTTCACAGAAAGCGGCAGATCTTATCTCACAGTTACTGTTTCACGTGAAACCAAATAACGATGATTCTCTCATGATGTTTCACGTGAAACAAGAAAGGGGATCAGAGGAAAGGTTTCACGTGAAACTCAGACACGACAGGGAATGTACAAAGTTTCACGTGAAACGCTTTTCTAATTGCTTTGGTAACATTTATATTGTTTCACGTGAAACTACTGTTTTTGAAAGAAAGACTCCGTCATATGCAGATTGCCAAAAATAGAAAACCGATAGCTGTCATCTTTAGGTAAAACAAGAATAGAAACACAAGATAAAGCAGGGGAGAGGCCAACCTACCGCAATATGTAGTAAATCGACGATTACAAGTGTTCACGGAACTCTATTCAGTCATGACCACCAGTAAAACTGGTGGCATGCACAGGCCCTAGAAGGGCCTCTTACTTGCGGCATCTCAAGATGCATGAAATAGTCCGTCAACCGCAATTGTTTTTACAGGCCGCCGCTAAAGCGGCCTGTTTTCTTTATG
>JAFOIR010000392.1 GCA_017420625.1 Bacillota bacterium | reverse complement strand
GGTAGGCATCTGATATCAGAGAAAGAGAGGATCAGAAGTGGATGAATGCAAAGATACCTGGTATCCATTCTCCTGGTACTGCCCCAATTGCGGTACCCAGCTGATTGGATTCAAAAATGCAGAAGGCATGATCAAGGTTGAGTGCAAGCGTTGTCTTGCAGTATCGGTTCGTAAGGTGATGGGGCGTCGCCACAACCGGATCGACGTATACGCCCCGAAAGGACAGGAAACAGTAAAAAGCGATACTACACTCCTGTAAAAACAATTAAACGGCATACGACGGAAAGGCTGAGATGAAACAGACTGCATAAGTCCTTCTCCAGGTCAATACCGAGATATATAAACCGGAAGGTTAAGCCAGATATATTACTTGAGAGGCCTCCGGCACGGAAGGGATAACCATATCTATTTGATTGGGACTCCTTCCTGCCGGGGGCCTCATTTTCTTTTCTCCAAGTTCCCCGGCAAATACATACAAACAAAATATCGAAAGCCTGACATGCATTAAGGGCTGAGGATACATATGCCAGTGGTTTTGAGAATTCATTTTCAAAATGCGGCATCGGTACCCTTTCTTTAGTGCACCCTTTTCAGGCAGCTAAGGACGGTCCGGATCCTGGCAATGTATCTTCTGCTCTCCGCAGCAGGCGGAAAGGACAAGATATGTATTTCAACCAGGTGGAATTTGGCAAGCGGATCAAAGAGGAGCGCAACAGGCTGCAGATGACGCAGGAGGATCTCGCACAGGAACTGAATATCGGATATGTGCATATGAACGGAATAGAAAACGGTAGGAAAGGCTGCTCCATTGATCTGCTTCTTGAAATCGCAGAGGTGCTGGATGTGAGTACTGATTATCTTTTAACCGGGCGTTTGTCCGGTGGAACAAATACAGCAATAAATAAGCTTAAGGAAATTGCGGCCAGATTGAATGAAATAGTCGGGCAGTTGGACGCATGACAGAAAAAACCGCCGCAGATTTTGCTCTGCGGCGGTCCATGCTTCGTAACGGTTATCCTTCGATCAGGATGGTTTTCTTTTCAGGAAGCTTTTCCTGTTCCTGCTTCGGGATGGAAAGCTTCAGAACACCATGTTCGAATTTAGCTTTCACATCTTCTTCCTTTACGTTGTCGCCAACGTAGAAGCTTCTCTGCATGGAACCCGTGTATCGTTCCTGACGGATCAGTTTGCCTTTCTTGGTCTTATCTTCCTCGTCGAGTCCCTTTGCGGCACTGACGACAAGATAACCATTGTTCAGCTCGATGGTGATTTCCTCTTTCTTAAAGCCCGGCAGATCAATGTCCAACTCGTAGTGGTCATCGTGTTCATGCACATCGGTTTTCATCACCCTGGCAGCATGGCGACCATAAAGCTTTCGCTCGGTCTTATCCAGATCTCTGAAATCCGGGAAATCAAACCAGTCATCAAACAGATTCTCTCCAAAAATACTCGGTACTAACATTGCTTTATCCTCCTTTACTCGTTTTGGCTTTTGGCCATTTATCAGAGCAAGGGGACGGAGTGTTTGGATCGTTGGAACCTTTAAGTCCTTGCGGTCTTCTCTGTTCCTCTGTTCGATTATCATTATACTCAAATTGTTAGCACTGTCAATAGGTGAGTGCTAATTATGTATGAACTTTCTGTGAATTTCTCATCCTGAAAGTCAATTTCTTTCGGATGTTAGTCTGAGAGGCTAAGTGACTTAGCCTGCGGGGCAATAAAAAATCATCCATCTTTTCCCTACAATAATACTCGTAACAACCAAGCTGTTACGACCTGAGAAATCAGAAATGCACCTTTAAAACTGAATATCATTCTTCAGGTACGAACCTGTGATGAGGAGCCACATCAGCAGTGAACGCGAGGACGGTCGAAAGACCAGAGCGGCAGCTGGCCTGTAAGAGCCGGACAGCTCTCGGATTAAGGCGAAGATCCATCACAGCACAATGAGACTTCCGCCCAAAAGACGGCTCGGTGAGAACCACGGAGGGGTAAAACGGCCCATGGACCCGGTAAGCTGCCGGACGCCTGATAGATTTCCCAGGCAGGCAAGATCCTGTGTTTCCGGGGGTGTCGAGGACAAATACGGAAAGATCATAAACGAAATAATCGTCCGAAAGGACGTTTTGAGTGGGACAGGCGTGCGTCTGTCCCGTACATACAGACAAGGAGGAACATGAAATGCCTGAAACGATTATCAGACCATATGAAGAAAAGATGGTCAACAGCGCTCTTCTGGAGATTCCTCGCAATACATACCAGAGGGGCCTGAATCCTGAGAGAGTTAAACGGATCTCACATTCCTTTGACGAGAGAATTGCTAATGAACCGAAGGTTAGCCTGCGGGACGGCCACTACTTCGTATTCGACGGCCAGCACATCGTGGCTGCCAGAGTGGATCACAACAGTGGCGCGGAGCTCCCAATCCGATGCAAGGTATATCCGGATCTCACAGAGCAGGATGAGGCGAAGCTTTTTGCGAACCAGACCGGCTTCGGTGTACCGCCCAGCATCGGTATGAAGCTGAGAGCCCTAGTGTTTGCCGGAGATCCGGAAGCTGTGAGTTTTCTGAAGGCCAACGAAGAGATCGGGCTGAAGATCGATTACGGCCAGCATAAAGGCAGAAATCGTATCGCCTGCATCGCTGCCGCCTTGACAGAGTTCCGAAAGCTTGGACCGGAAAAATACCAGATGGCCATGAAGATGATCCTGGACGGTTGGGATGGTGATCCGGATTCTCTGAGAGCTGAGACCGTAACCGGCGTCTGCAGGTTCGTGGATCTCTATCGCGGAGAGTTCGATCCGAAACGCGCTGTAAAGCGCTTCCGTACCGTAGATCCCCTGAAGATCTATCGCGAGGGGAAAGCGATGGGCGACAACCTGCCCGGCTATAAGAAGTATCTGTACCAGGTGCTGCTGATCTACAACGGGGCCAGTAAAAAGGCTGCGCTGCCGATGAAGTTCTGAGGAGGAAGATCCAGATGAGATATGCGTATAGAGAAAAGCCTTATCGCCAGCCCGGAACCGTGAAGAACTGGATCTACCATCGCGGCGATATTTACCTGGCAAACCTGAATCCCTTCAAAGGGTCGGAACAAGGGGGCATCCGTCCGGTTTTGGTTCTGTCCAACGATATCGGCAACTTCTTCAGTTCGTTGATCACCATTGCTCCTATTACATCCCAGCTTAAGAAAACAGAACAGCCTACGCATGTACTCCTGAATAATGTCAGGGGGCTGAGTACCGAATCAATGGTCTGCTTAGAACAGATCCACGCGATAGATAAGCTGCGGATCCTGAAATATCTTGGGAAGATCAGCAAGGATCAGATGTCTGCGGTCGAGGACGCGGCAATGGAAAGCCTGGGTATGCCGATTCCGGAGTGTGTAGATGCTCCATAATTGTTTTCTTTCCTTTCTCTCCTTTCTGAAGGGGGATGCAAAAGCCGCATCCCCCGGATACATAACCACGGAGGTGACAATCATAATGGAAAAACTGCTTACGAGGAAGGAAGCGGCGAAACTCCTCGGCATCAGCATTGACACGCTGGATGCAGCGAGGACAAACGGCCAGGTTTCCTTCGTTCAATATGTCGAGAACGGCTGCGTTTACTTTACGGAACAAAGTCTTCAGGAATTCATTGCCCGGTCAACGCATAGGGCAAAACCACGGGAAGTCAATACCGGCATGACCTTCAGAACTTCGAGAGTTCCGGCGCGAAGGTGACATCCTTGATATAAGG
>JAFOIR010000047.1 GCA_017420625.1 Bacillota bacterium | reverse complement strand
TCGAATATCTGCACGGGGATACCCTTCATTCCGTGAAGGCGGTCGTCTACCAGACGAATGCGGAAGACAAGTTCGTGGTTGCCTTCCTGCGCGGAGACCTTGAAGTCAACGAGACGAAGCTCACCAACTATCTGGGCGAAAACATCCATCCTGCTGTCGTGACCGAGGACAGCCCGGTCGTGGCAGGGTTCATCGGGCCTGTCGGCCTCGATCCTTCCGTGAAGGTCGTTTTTGACGCTTCTCTGAAGGGCAGCAACGGACTCACCTGCGGTGCGAACGAAGCGGATTACCACTATACCGGGCTGGATATGGAGCGCGATGTGCCGGGCGCTGTCTTTACGGATATCGCGAAGGCGTTCGAAGGCGGCATCTGCCCGGCCTGCGGCAAACCGCACCTGACGATCTCCCGCGGCATTGAGGTGGGCAACATCTTCCAGCTCGGTACCAAGTATTCGAAATCCATGAACATGACCTATACCGATGCGGACGGCAATACCCAGATTCCCATCATGGGCTGCTACGGAATCGGCGTCGGCCGTCTGGCGGCTTCCATTGCAGAAGCAAGCCACGACAAGTTCGGTCCCATCTGGCCGATCAGCATCGCTCCCTGGAGCGTGGAAGTCTGCTGTCTGCGTGCGGATGATCCGCAGACAAAAAAGATCAGCGAAGACCTTTATCAGGCGCTGGAAAATGCCGGTGTGGATACGCTGTACGACGATCGTGACATCCGTCCGGGTGCCATGTTCTCCGACGCGGATCTTCTTGGTGCACCGGTCCGTGTGATCGTGAGCCCCAAGAACCTGGCCAACGGAGAGATCGAGATCTCGACCCGTGACAAATCGATCCAGGTGAAAGTACCGGTGGCGGATGCACTGGATAAAACCAGGGAAATTATCAAGACTCTTCAGGACCGGATCGACGCGACGGTCCCCGAAAGCATTTAAAACTATTTTGTGAGAGGAGAACTGACATGGTAGATCCGAGATATGATACCCAGCTGCTCATCGAAGGCGAAGACCTCGATGAGGATGAGATCCATGATTATTTTCTGGAGCATTTTGAGGGCGACTGCCTGCTTGCAGTCGGAGATGAGGACCTGATCAAGATCCATTTCCATACGAATAAGCCCTGGGAAGTGCTGGAATACTGTTCAACGCTCGGCGAGATCTATGATATCGTTGTTGAAGACATGGACCGTCAGGCGCGCGGCCTGCATGGCTGATCCCTGAGGGAATGAAATGATCGCACAAGGAAAAGCCGGACTGATCCGCCAGGGAAAAGCAGGCCGGCTGTCGGTTGAAATCTATGAAAATCGGGCGGCACTCGGCAAAGCTGCGGCTTCGGATGCAGCAGCTGCGATCGAGCGGGTGATTGCCGAAAAGGGCTTCTGCTCGGTCATCTTCGCTGCAGCGCCGTCACAGAACGAGTTTCTGGAGGCTCTATGTGCAGAGGATCTGCGCGTTGGCGGGAAGATCGATTTTTCGAAGGTGCATGCTTATCATATGGACGAGTATGTGGGTCTTAGCGAGGATGCACCGCAGGGATTCGGAAACTTCTTAAGACGCGGCATCTTCGAAAGGGTGCCGTTCGGAAAAGTGGAATATCTTCAGGCAAGTCGGGAATATGCGCCGGATGAGGCAGCAGTGGCGGCTGAAACCGTGCGGTACAGCCGGCTGCTGGAGGAAGATCCCGTCGACCTTGTTTTTCTGGGAATCGGTGAGAACGGGCACATTGCATTCAATGATCCGCATGTGGCCCGATTTGATGATCCGGACCTGGTAAAGCTGGTTTCGCTGGATGAGCGCTGCCGGATGCAGCAGGTCCATGACGGATGCTTTCGCTCGATCGATGAAGTACCGACACATGCCCTGACCCTGACAGTGCCTGCACTGGCAAGGGCAAAGGAACTTTTCTGCATGGTGCCGGCAGCGACCAAGGAAGAGGCTGTCGGACTGACGGTACTTGGTGAGATCCGTGAGAAAGTGCCCGCGACGATCATGCGGATGCACCCGCATGCGACGCTGTATGTAGATCGGGACAGCGGAAGGAAATTACTGGAGGCTAACTTTGGCAAAGAGACAGAATGAATCGGACGCAAAGGAAGCGGTGCGGGAGGCGCACTTGCTTCTTGCCGGTCTTTTTCAGGAAGTCAGAAAAGAAAGAGAGGCTCAGGACCCGCAGCATATTGCGCAGGCGCTGAGCCTTTTGGTTCCGTTGGCCAGAAAAAAGGCTCCGCGGGAACTGATTTTTCGCGAGGCGCCGGCATCTTTCTGGCTGACGCTTCTAAACAGTCCGGAAGCGAAAGTCCGCAAAAATACAGCCCGCGTGATGGGGGAAGTATATCGGTCATCGGGGAAAGATACAGCTTCAGCAGAGGTGCAGGAGCTTGCCGGGAAGCTGTACCTTGTGCTCTCCCGAGAACAGGTACAGATGGTCCGCCCATCCTATATTCTGGCGATCGGTGCGATGGGATATGCGGATCTTCTGGAACATTATCAGGTGCCGGAAGATACGCTCGAAAAACATGCCGCCGACGAGCGGGAAGCACTTCGAAAAGCCCGGTTAAGCTCATCACAGGCAAGCGGCCTAAACAATGGCTTGGGTCTGCCGTCTGAACGGTTGGCGGATTATCCTCGTGACAGAGAGCTGATTCTTGTGACCGGAGCAGGAAACAGGAAGAAAACCTTTGCTTCTTCCGACAAGACTGCGTCCGGAGACAGATCAGCCGTCGCCTGTGGGCATGGGGAGTCTGGGAGCTTTGTATGGTCAAAGCTCCAGCAGGATCGGACCTGGCTGGAGGTGCTGATCCCCCTTTCCGGTCCGGAAGAGATCCTGCCGCTTTGCCGAGCCTGTCTGACCGGCGGTGAGCCTTACCGATACAGGATCGAACTGAAAACGGAAATTTCCCGTACGAAGGACAAAGAAAAGCCATCACACCAGGGACGGGGCTATCAGATCCGCCGGCTGATTGAACAGATCGAAACGCTGACCGGATCTTCTCTTGTCAATGATCCATCCTCCTACGAGGCGGAAGTACGGGTCGAGATCGGAAAGAGATGTGCATACCAGGATCAGGACGATCCGTCTGCCATGAACTGGTTTCTGAAGTTTTCCTGTGCACCGGATCATCGGTTTGATTATCGGATGGAAACCATCCCGGCTTCGATCCATCCGGCCAATGCTGCAATGATCATGCATCTGGCCGCACCCTATCGGAAAGAAAGACCCGCGGCAGATGCTGCGCTGCGGCGCATCCTGGATCCCTGCTGCGGCAGCGGAACGCTTTTGATCGAACGGGCAAAAGCAGATCCTTTCAGGCCCCTGGAACTGACAGGACTGGATATTGAACCTCGCGCGGTACGTGCAGCGAAAAAGAATCTGGCAGCCGCACTTAGGGGTCCGGAAGATATTATCGGTGAAACCGGCTTTCTGACGGACTGGAATATCCGCCAGAGTGATCTTACCCGGTGGAATCTTCCCGAAAAAGCCCTTCCGTTTGATGAGATCTATGCCAATCTGCCGTTTGGCCTTCGCGTTGGTGATCACGCAAAGAATGAAGTGCTTTATGAGTCGCTTGTCCGCAGGATTCCGGGATGGCTTGCTGATGGAGGAATCGCCGTACTTTATACGATGGAAGGAAGGCTCCTGGAGAAGATCCTTGGTAAAGCTTCTGATCTGAAAATTCTGAAACAGTACCGGCTTCAGGCCGGCGGACTTTTGCCAAGACTTTATATTGTGAAAAGAGTAGTCTGATATAGCTCGCGCATCCTACGTGGGCTTTTTTTTCTAAAAAATGGGCAGAAAACGCACAAAAATGTTAAAAAAAGTTGTTAAATTGTCATTATTATTATTGATTCTCCCCAAAAAAAGGTATAGAATAAAAAAGTATTCAGATTCTGCACCTGTGCAGAACTGAACAGCCAAATCACGGCAAAAAATATAAAAGGAGAGAAAAATCATGAAGAAAGTTCTCGTATTTCTGCTTGCAGCTGCTATGGTTCTTTCTCTGACAGCCTGCAGCGGCGGAAGCTCAAGCCCGCTGAAAGATGAAGGACATGCTGCCTGGGTTACCCACGGTCAGTTCCTGCTGGCTGATGGAACCGAAAACAGCTGGAATGGTAAAGCCACCGAGCTTTACGAGAAATCCGCACTGGAAGCCATCGCGCTGAAAGACGTCAAAGCCATCAGCGAAGACCTGTTCAAAGCACTGGAAGGCAAAGATGTCAAATATCTGTATAAGACCGAACTGATCTTCGGTACGAATGACGCCGGCTGGACCACCAACTTCCTGAAAGACGGAAAACTGTATCGTGCCAACGGCTCCTACGCATTCAAGGTTGCACAGTGCACTGTTGATGTCGACGGCGACAACAAAGTTTATGCAGAAGATCAGTGGATCAGCGATCCCAAGACCGCTTATGCTGAGTCTCTGACTCCGGATACCGTATGGTATCCCATCTGGCAGGAAGAGCCCGATGAGTATGGCTTCTCCTGGGCCAGCAACCCGGTCGTCACCGGTGGTTCCGGTGTGTATACCCTTGTCATCGCTCAGTACAACAGCGTTTCCGCAGCCGGCAATCCCGGATACGGCGTTGGTCTGGTACTGAAAGAAGCGAAAGACGGTATCCCCTATGAAGAGATCCTGGAATATGTTCCCGCAGACCATACCTACGGCATCATCGGCGGTTTCAATGACTGGAACGGCGATGTCGCTATGGAAAAAACAGCGGACAATACCTGGGTTGGCGAAGTCGAACTGACTGCCGGTACCGAGTTCAAGGTACGTGCAGACGGAGCATGGGATTACAGCTGGGGCAACGGCGCTGACAACCTGGTAGCCGAAGAAGACGGCACCTACGAAGTCACGATCGTATTCAACAGCGCAGACGACGTTACCGTTACCGCTGTCAAGAAATAATTCTGCTTAGCAGCATAGAAGGGGCTCATTTTGGGCCCCTTTGTTTCCTTATATCATATATAGAGAAGCATCATCGCGTGAGAGGGATGCAAACATGAAAATCGTTAAACAATTCATCTGTACATTACTGGCCTTGTCACTGTGCCTTGGGTTATTTGGCTGCAGCGACAAGGTTCCTGCCTGCAATGATTTTGAAGACAGCTATACAGATGCGCTTCCCGAAAATGCAGAAGACGGACTGACACTTCACGCATTTAACTGGACTTATCATGAGATCCTGATCAATCTGGAGAACATCCAAAACGCTGGCTTCAAAAATGTGCTGACCATGCCGGTGCAGCAGCCGAAAAGCGGAGGATCCAACTGGTGGGCTTTCTATCAGCCGCTCGGTTTTCTGATCGGTGATGATTCGGCGCTGGGCACCAAGGAAGAGCTGACCGAGCTCTGCGCGGAAGCAGAGAAATACGGCATCTGTATACTGGCGGATATCGTGGTGAACCATCTGGCCAACTCGGACGGCGTTGAAACGGAGGCAGACGGAACTCCGACCGTTTCTCCCGCCGTAGCAGAGTATGAACCGATCATCTACGCAAATCGGAATGAAGATACGGATGGCCACGGCATCACCTTCCATCACAATAAAAACGCCGGCGGATCCGGTGCGGAAACGCAGAATTACGCGTACGGTGCACTTCCGGATCTGGATACTTCCAATGCCTATGTGCAGGAACGGGTCCTTGCACTCCTTAAGGAATGCATCGATGTCGGCATCGACGGATTCCGCTTCGATGCAGCCAAGCATATCGAGACGGAGCAGGATCCCGATTATCCGAGTGATTTCTGGGACAACACCCTGGAAGTGGCAAAAGCTTATTATAAGGAAAAGACCGGCAAAGACCTCTATGCCTACGGAGAGATCCTGAATTCGCCGACCGGGCGGAACCTGAGTGTCTATACCGATCATATGCGGATCACGGATGACGGATTTGCCGCCCAGCTGAAAAATGTCTTTGCCTCCAAAGATGCGACCAAGATCCTGAGTGCGGTATTGAAAACAGACAATCCGGAAGATCTGATCGCATGGGTGGAGAGCCATGACGAATATGTTTCGAACAACACCCATTATTCGGATGTGCGCGTAGCCAAATACTGGTCGATCATCGCCGCAAAGAAAGGCCTCGGCGGTCTGTACCTGGCAAGGCCGACCGAAGAACTGACAGTCGGCGTGATCGGGTCCTATGCGTTTGAAAGTGAATATGTAGCGGTCAGCAACCGGTTCCACAACCGTTTCTATGATGCAGAATCCTACGAATCAGCGGAAGGCACCTTATATGTCAACGAGAAGATCGGTGCCGCTTCGGATGGCAGCGGATCAGATCAGGGTGCGCTCATCCTGAACGTCGGTGACGTCGATCCGGACAAGATCGTGAAAGTCGCGGTTCCCCACCTGGAAACCGGCAACTACTATGATGCACTCACTGGTGAAAAAGTCGTTGTTTCCGATCATATCGCCTATGTCCGCTTTGAAGTGAACGGCATGGCTGTCATTACGCGTTCAAAGGATGTCCATCCTCAGGTAGAGATCTCCGAAAAGGACTGCACTTTCGTTGGCGACAAGGAAATCGCGCTGAAAACAAAGAACTGTGATGAAGCATACTATTATTTTAATGGGAATGCTTCTGACAAATATCCGATCGAAAACGAAACGAAAGTAAAAATTTCGGATCATACGGATGACGGAATCTGCAATCTTACCATCTGTCTGAAGAAAGGAAAGAATGCCTTTGAACAGACCCTGACCTACCGTCAGGTACAGCTGATCGAAGGAAAGTTCAATGTCATCGGTCTGGATGACAAATACCTGAATGGTGATTATGCACTTTATATCTGGAGCTGGTCACCGGGTCGCTGGAGTCAGGACTATGAGATCCAGGGCGGCGTCCTGCTGATCGATACCACTGGGATGACGGGTTTTCTGGTCGCAGTATTTGAAAAAGACTACAGGATCGGCGATCCCACAAACTGGGATTCTCATGTACTGAAACAAAGTCCGGATATTTCCGGCGATCTTCTGAAGAGCGGTTTTTATGACCTCAGCGGCTTGTAAGGAAGGAGGCACAAGTGAAGAATAAGAAAATTCTGTCTTTGCTGATGGCGATCCTTCTGGCCGTAAGCCTGCTTTCCGGCTGCGGGAGCAAAGAGGGACCGGATGAAAAACCGATCCAGCTGGAAAAAGCCGGAGACGTCATCAGCCGCTATACACTGGACAGCACCGATTATGCATCCATGCCGTCAGAGCC
>JAFOIR010000046.1 GCA_017420625.1 Bacillota bacterium | reverse complement strand
CTTTCGCCTGTTCCATCAGCCTCTCAAGCGGCATGGATCCGGTTCCCAGCTCCACACTGTCGGATGTGATGATCGGTGTCATCACCTTCCCTGTGACGCGGCTGCCTCGATCAGTGATGTGCCAGAGCTTCATACGTTCTCCTACCTTATTCATCAGCGAGACGACATCTGCACCGGCTTCGGCTGCCCAGTAGGTATCCAGTTCAAAGTTCACATATTCAGGATCGGTATGATCAAGGATATAATCATAGACCGAAAGTTCCGGATCGGAGTCCTTCACCTTCAGAAATTCCGCATTATGGTTATGATACAGGAGATGAACGCCTTCTTCCAGCAGTGTTTTTCCACACGCGTTCAGATCGGCGCAGAGTGCACGGAGCGCCTCTTCACTGGTATAGTCAAAACGGTACATCCCTGTAATGACAACATACTCTGTACCAAAGGACGCGGCGTCAGCGGCAACTGCTTTTGCATCTCTTTTAAGCGTGCCAAGATCCGTATGAAGGCTGATGACATCAAGACCGGCTTCCTTCACCAATTTGTGCCAGTCATATTTCCCGCCTTTTCCGGAGGGCATACCAGCCAGCTTTGTCAGCATCCGAACCAGGAAAGGAGTCGGATGGATCTGAAAACTATTCAATTCGATTCCGTCATAACCGGCTGCTTTGATCTTTTGTAATGTCTCTAATGCAGTTTGCTCGGAACCTGTGACAGTTCCGAGCATGATCTGTTGTACGCCTGTTTTCATTGGATTATTCCTTTGGTATTCCCTGCAGTATACGGTTCAGCTGCTTGACGCTTTCTTCATCCGCCCCGCCCTGTTTAAGCAGAGAGATCATCGTCATACGGCCCATCATCCGCTGAAGGGCTGGATTATCCTTAACGGACTGAGCGACATCACCGCGAGCAGCGGAAGCTTTTTCCATCATGGCGTTAATGATCGCGCCGGCTTTCGGGTTTGCACGCAGTTCACCCAGTGTATCCTGAACAGAGAAGTATGCCGGATCGATTTCTTCGGAGTCGAACCAGTTTGTTACACTTCCGGTTCCTTTGTTAAAGATATAGGATTCTTCCGGTTTTTCAACGTGGATAAGTGTCATGACATCAGAAAGCTCTCCGGCCTTGGCTTCGATCCGGTGTTCACCTGAAAGGCCGATCTCGAACTCGAAAATCCGGCTGCCTTCTTTTTCTTCCAGCAGTTTGCCGTCCACATAGAGTGCGATCTTCGGCTGATTGGAATAGACTTTGATCTTTGTGACTGCCTCTGCCCGCTTCTGATAACCTTTGCTGCACAGATGGACGAAGGGATCTTTCTGATTCCAGTAAGCTTTATACAGATAGAAAGCATCCTTCCGATAGCTGCGGTCGAAAGTCACAAGGCCTTTCTGGTTTTCTCCGTGTTTGCCGCCTTCATCACGGCCATCTGCCGCGAAATCGAACATGTTCCAGCAATGGGTCGCCCACAGCCAGGGACGCGCTTCGATCATCTTCAGCATGTGCTCATGATATACGCACTGGTATTCTTCGGTATAATCGCTGCGTTCCGGATGAGAGGAATGATATGCCGGATTCGCATCCGCACCGTATTCAGAAAGCCCGATCGCACGGTTCGGGAATTTTGCACGATACTCGTCAAAGAACTCGTCATTTTGGCCAAGTTCTCCCAGATACCAGCCGAAGTAGAGATTGTAGCTGTTGACGTCCGGGATCTCCAGGATAGGACTTTCAATCTCCAGCATGAACACATCCGCCATGGTTGTCGGACGAGTCGGATCCAGGTGATGGCAAAGGTCATTCAGCAGACGATGGTTTTCCAGGAGATCCTCATCGACAGCACTGGCTGCCGTGATTTCATTGGATAGGCCCCAGACTGCGATAGAAGGATGATTATAATTCTGGACGATCAGTTCTTCCATCTGAGAAAGGGTGTTCTCCCTTCCGTCTTTCATATGCATGGTGATATAAGGAATCTCTGCCCAGGTGATGATTCCGCATTCATCGCACAGATCATAGAATTCCTGTGCATGCTGATAATGAGCCAGGCGGATCGTATTGGCGCCCATCTCAAGGATCAGGTTCATGTCTTCCCGGTGTTCTTTCAGGCTGAGTGCATTGCCAAGTCCTTTTCTGTCCTGATGACGGCTCACACCGCGCAGCGGATAAGGCTTTCCATTCAGGAAAAACCCTTCACTCGTGATCTCCATTTTCCTGCAGCCGTAACGGGTATGGATCTCATCCCCGCTGGAAAGGCTGGCACGAAGATCATACAGATATGGGTCGCTGAGTCCATCCCACAGATGGACCGGATCCAGTTCAAACGTGACAGAAGCGACGCTTCCTTCTACAGGAACGATCTTGCTCTGTCCGGCTGTTTCAAAGGTTACCTCTGCCGGCTCATCCGTATGATGCTCGACATAAGCAGTCACCTGAACACTAGCCCGTTTTGTCTCCAGATCCACTTTCGGGGTTACGCGAAAACCACTCGTTCCCATATAATCCAGCGCAAAATGAACAGAAGGAACTTTCACCAGCTTTACTTCCCGGTAAATACCGCCGTAGAACGTAAAGTCAGCTTTCTGGGGATATACACGGGTATTATCTTCGTTGGAAACAGCAACAGCCAGTTCATGTTCTCTTCCGGCATAAGCGGAAAGATCGACACGGAAAAGGCTGAATCCGCCATCATGATGACAAAGCTTTTGTCCATCCAGATAAACATCTGAGCTCATTGCCACGCCGGCAAACTCCAGATAGATCCGGCCGTTTTCTTCGGAAGGTGTCATCTCTTCCTTCGTGAGCATACGGACATACCAGCATGTGCCGCGATGATAGTCATTGCCTCCATCCTGTCCATCTTCGGCATTCCAGGTATGAGGAATCATGACTGCCAATGAAGCTTTTTCATAAGCTTCGGCAGGGCCGGTCGCTTCTTTGATGAAGCGCCAGCCCTGTCCAAGATTGATCATATTACGCATTTTCAGCTGCCTCTTTCAGTTCATTCTTTTTCTCTTCGATCCGTTTCTGGACCTCGACCATCTCTGCTTTATCCAGCTTGCAGCTTCTCATAGCCCACAGCGTGCAGATCCATCCGAGAATTGCAAGACCATAGCGAAGGAACATGCTGACCCAGAAGATGCTGCCAGTGGGAGTATCACCAGGCTGCGGCAGTGTTTCAGTATAACCGATCAGAGCAACACATCCGGTAGCAATCAGCGCGGAGAAGGAAGAAACGATCTTATCTACCAGACTGTAGGTACCGGAAACAACAGCCGGAATATATTTGCCGGAACGATCCAGCTCATAGTCAATGACGTCTGCCATGAAGGCAGCGCCGGCGGTGGTTCCGGCCATCATAAAGCCATTGCCTACCAGGGTGAGGAGGATATACAGAATCATCGTGATGCCAAAGCTGGCGATGGTATGAGTACCTACAGTATACCAAACGACTGCGAAGAAGGCAATCATCGCAAGGTTCGCAACGATACAGTTTCTTGCCCAGGTGACAATAGCTTCTTTGTTGCCGTGCTTGCCGCAGTAGCGGGCACCGATGATAGCGAAGATGATGGAAGGCAGCATACCGCCAACAGAAAGATAGGTTGCAATGGTCATATTTCCGATCAGGATACCGGAAAGCATTGTTCCAACGATGGCAGCACCGCCGGCCTGCTGAGCGATCTTGTCAGAAGAGGCCGCGATGATGTAGGACTGCAGAGGTTTGTTCTTGGAAAGAACGTTCCACATATCCTTGAATTTCAGGCGCTCATTCGTTTTGTTGGTGCCTCTGAAGTTCTCCGGCTTGTCATACTGGGAAACGCCAATGCAGCACAGGATAACACCAACCAAAGAAACGATGACAGTCACAGTCGCAGCGGCAGTCAGATAAGCCTGAGAATAGTTGACGGAATATCCGCCAGCCTCGGTAACGACGATCTGGCCGTATTTCGGCAGCAGAACCGTATTCAGAATGATGGTAAAGGCCATGGGAACGATATAGTTGAAAACTGTATTCCAGACACCGACGGTCGGACGCTGTTTGGGATCATTGGTGATCAGCGGACCAATCGTCTGAGCGGTCATATTGACGATCGTATAACCGATGACATACAGCATATAGGTGACAAGGAACATGCCGATTCCAAATCCCTTGCTGGCCGTCCAGGAGAACATGCACATGATACCCAGTGACTGAACAGCCCAGCCAAGCAGCATCAGAGGACGGATCTTGCCCCAGCGGG